>JAUXSZ010000199.1 GCA_030679635.1 Sulfuricurvum sp.
AAACACCGGGTGCTGTAAATTCATTCGCTGAAATGTTTACGCAGGGTGATGTGTATGGACGCCTACGTTCAAACGCATTCTTTTGGGATTGGGATAACGAAAACACTGCTGTTCAAGATAATGAAATGTGGGGATTGGGTGGTAGCTTAGTCCTAAAATCTGGTTTTTATCATGGTTTTGGTGCAACCGTCGGTTTTTATGGGGTAACGCAAGTTTTAGACGACAATACGATTCCAGGTAGTACGACTAACTTTGGTAAAGCCGGTAAAGATATGTATCACACCCGAGCAGATGGCTCAGAAGGGAATATTGGAGTTTTTGCTGAAGCGTATGGAGAATATAAAGCCGGTAAAACAGATGTAAAAGTGGGTCGTCAAATGATTGACAGTATCATGTTGGCATCTAATGATACTAAAATGGTTCCGAATACTTTTGAAGCGGCAGTTATCGAAAACAAAGATATTAAAGATACCTCATTGCGTGCCGGTTATATCATGTCTCAAAAACTTCGTGACCACCAAACATTTCATAGCATCATTGCCTTTGAAAAATATACTGAAAATGACGATTCGGGTACTCACAAAGGATTGACTCCAGCGCTAATTAGTGCTGCAGGTGCAGATGTAAATCCTGAAATGATTCTTTTAACTGCTTCAAATAAGTCGATTCCAAATCTTAAACTTGATGCAGAGTATGTAGGAGTTGACGGTTTCGTAAATACTATGATTGCTGAAGCAAATTATAAAATCAAATTAAATGATTCTTGGACATTGACCCCGGGTGTTCGCTATCTTTGTCAAATGGATGATGGTGCGGGTGCAATCGGTGGTGCTTCGTTGAGCGGAGCGTTTAAAGGTACTTCAACCTATACCGGTGCGCCACAAGGGTATACAAATCCAAACAGTGCTGACGGTAGTATCATAATGGCACGTTTAGTAGCCGCAAGCGGTCCGTTGGAACTAACTGCTGGCTATTCTAAAGTCTCTGATGATGCCGATATCATCGCACCATGGCGCGGGTTCCCGACGGGCGGATATACCCGTTCAATGGCGCAGGTAGACTGGATTGCCAACACTCAAAACTGGGCAGTCAAAGCAGTATACGATTTCGGTAAAGCAGGTGTTGTTCCTGGGTTGAAAGTAGCAGCCGATTATGAAAATATGAATTTTGATGATGCAAAAGCAGCTGTATCCGGATTTACCGATCGTGATACGTTTCATGTCGATGCATGGCAAACATTTAAAGCACTTCCAAATACGGAGTTCAAATTACGTTTTGCAACGATCGATGCTGATCCTGCTGTAGGGGCTACTGTCGATTATAACTCGTACAACGAATACCGTTTCGAAATTAATTACCTTTTCTAAAGGATAAAACATGCGTTGGATATTGCCATTACTTATCTCTTTCACGACGTTGAGTGCATTTGAGTTTGCCCTCAATCCTCAGCGCATTACTCCTGAGGTCACCTGCTTTTTCGGTGAACCTGAGGTAATGAACAAGAGTAATAACGGCAACATGGTCAACACCTGTTATATTAATACCAAAAAGAGCTATGTCGTCATCGACAGCGGCTCTTCCTATTTGTATGCAAAATCGGCATACAAAGCAATGCAGAAAATTAAACCTTTACCCGTGGAATTGGTGATCAATACTCATGTTCATGATGATCATTGGTTGGGTAACGGTTTTTTCGCTCAAAAGGGAGTTATGGTTTTGGGTTCGGTTGATTTTGTTCATAACGCTATCATTGATTCTCCTTCCCGAATCCAAACCCATATCTCTCCAGAAGCGTATGTCGGAACGATTCCGACACTTCCTACTGAAACAATCAGCTCCGATAAAACTCTGAAAATCGGAGAGCAAGAACTGAAACTGCATCTGATGGAAAAGAAAGCCCACAGTGCTAAAGATCTAGTCGTATTTTTACCCAAATCAAGAACCCTTTTTGCGGGAGATTTGGTTTTTAATGATCGAGTCCCTTCGCTCGTTGGAGGGGATATCAACGGTTGGATTGACGCATTGGATGATTTAAAAAAATTGAACGCAACGACGATCATCGGAGGGCATGGATTCCGTACCGATAAAAAAGCGGCGGAGATGACCCGCAACTACCTCACTGAGATGCGTACGGAGATTCGTGCTGCTATTGGGGAGGGGCTCGGTATTGATGAGACCATTAAAAAAGTTCAGATGCCCGCTTATCAATCACTGAAAATGTATGATACGTTACACCGAGGCAATGTTGAAGCCTCTTACCGTATGTTGGAGTGGGAATGATTAAAATAGCCATATTTTTGTTGATAACAGCAGAACTTCTTTTCGGTAAGGGAGTAGAGTGGAAAACATGGAGTGATGCCGTAGCGTTGTCGAAAAAAAATCATAAGATCATTATGGTTGAAGCGGTTCGGGACGGGTGCCATTATTGCGAAGATATGCAGCGAGATGTCTTTCATGATACGGTGATGGCCGATTTTATCCAAAAACGTTTTATCGGGGTTAAGATCAATATGAGCCGCCAAAAGATGCCCTTGGACATTGATGTCTCTATGACCCCGACGTTCTATTTTATTTCGGAAGACCAGAAAGTGATAAAAACGGTTCCGGGGTCATGGAATCAGGAAGACTTTAAAAGTATGTTGGAGGAAATAAAATGATGCGTCA
>JAUXSZ010000220.1 GCA_030679635.1 Sulfuricurvum sp.
TCAACACTTTTGTCGCGAAACGACTCAATCACCATCGCCTCATCATCCGCAGAACCTACTCGTTGAAAATCACTGAGCAACAGACCGATAACGATATCGCAGCTGCGGTTCCATGTCGGTTTATCCCGTCCTCGCATACGAAACGGGTGTTTTAGGAGAATATGCAACAGTACATGGGCATAAAGGTACTTCAGTTTAGCATCATCCATACCCTCTGCTTTGCTCGCATCGATTCGTATTGTTGAACCGTCCGTTTCAAAAAGCATATGACGATTTTCCCACGGTTTATGGGGGATAGAGAGGGCTAAAACACTTAAAAATGGATGATCGAAGAGAAACTGTACCCGTATCTTCTCCAGTTGAGAGTCAAAGGATGTAGTCGCCATAGCGCTGTATCCATTCGTCAAACTCAGCAGATGTGGCAATGTTTTCGTCTTTGACAATCGCATCTTTAATCAGCATCACTCCAAACTCAGTAGGGAGCTTTTGAGAAAAACCGAAAAGATGGGTGGTTTGCTCCTCACTCCCGCGATACAGCTCCACCATCGCCGATACGAGTGCATAGAGCAACGCAGGTTCGCTTTTATCGATTTGCGGATACTCTCCTGCGTAGATCGCTCCAACATCGGGAAGTTTTTCATACACTTTCACATACGATAAAAACTCTATCCCTGCGCCGTAGCCGATCAACCCATAGATAATGGGTGCAATGGAGGAGCTGTTTTCAGTGTGTTTAAGAATATTAGAGAGCATATGGTAACTTCGTGGGGTTGCAAAGGCCGGATTGCTGTCATCTTCACTCACGGGTTCAGAAGTTAGC
Source organism: Sulfuricurvum sp. (assembly GCA_030679635.1). Classification (GTDB taxonomy): domain Bacteria; phylum Campylobacterota; class Campylobacteria; order Campylobacterales; family Sulfurimonadaceae; genus Sulfuricurvum. The sequence goes on from JAUXSZ010000220.1 coordinate 821, forward strand.
AGATCAGGACGAAAGCTCAAAAATCCGATGACAAACGAATGCAGACCCTCACGTATGGCAAAGAGTTTAAAATCCTCAAACCGTGCCTCTACGCTCAAATGGACCATACGATTTGCCAGCGGAGTCGGGAGACGAAACACCACCCCACGGTCACTGATGCGGTTCCCTGCACAGATGATACGCCACCCTTTAGGCAGTTCATACTCCCCCATTTTACGATCCAGCACGAGCTGGTAAATCGCCGCTTGCACCGACGGTGGTGCGGAGTTCAGCTCATCGAGAAACAATACCCCCTTGGAATCAGGGTCTTTTGGAAAAAAAATGGGAGCCATCCACACTGTTTGTTCCTCACGAATAGCAGGAACACCCCGCAAATCGACGGGGTCCATCTGTGACAATCGTACATCCACAAGTTCCAATCCGTGTTTTGTAGCAATATCAGCGACAATGTACGATTTTCCGATTCCGGGAGAACCGTGGATAAAGACGGGAATATCGGTCGCTATAAGGGTATCGAGATGGGTATAAAGCTCTGTAGTAGTAATCGAGGGTGTTTTCACGCAGTCGCCTCAGCGATTAAACACGAAAAACAGTGCTCTTGATCATTGCATCCGGCACATGCAGGGGCTACTTTTCCGATCGCATCATAAAGAAATTTTTTCCAAAGCTTATCTTTGGGTTTGATTTGTGCCAGACGAGGAAAATGCACAGCCATGTAGGCACCCATTTGTGTACGGCTTTTAAATCCCAAATCTTGATACAAATGATTCATCTCTAATGATTTAAGAGCGATCAGCGGTGCAACACAGTAACGTGCTTCTTCATTAATAGCGTATTTTTTGAGATAAGTATCTATCTCATGAAACATAATGTCTTCTTCTTTACTCCTCATAATAGTGACTCCTTATGGGTTTCAAAAGAAGATGCATTTTTCATACTAAAATAGATTCAAATCATCCTACTCGCAGTTTTGTCCGTCCTGTAAACAATTTCAAAAAGTCATAAATATCACTGAGGAAAAAAGCTCTCGTATCTTGGTGCTCAAACCGCTGTAACCATGCACGCTCTTTGTTTAATAAGCCACGGCAAGGGACTACAAAC
>JAUXSZ010000227.1 GCA_030679635.1 Sulfuricurvum sp.
TGCTCTGCCAAGAGGTAGGTAATCCAATTTTAAAATATCCGAACATTGAGATTGCAAGCCCCACAAAGAGCAATGCAAATGTTGAAATTACCCACGGATTTTGCATCGCGATTTGGATATTTCCTCCAAACAGCCCAGCCAATACTCCCGCAATCGTGTAGGCTACTGACATGGCAAGTACATAGATAAGTGAGAGGATAAACCCACGTTTTGCGTTCATGTTTTTTCCCTGAGCAACAATAATGGAAGAGAGGATCGGAATCATCGGAAACACACATGGCGTCAAGGAGAGCAAGAGTCCAAAGGTAAAAAATGTGAGTAAGATCAGCGTAATGTTGCCTTCAATAAAGGTCTGTGTAATACGATCTGTTTCAGAAACAGAAATCGGGATTTTTTTTACCTGCTGAATAATTGTAGGAACTTTTTTATTTAATTCAGAGGAAACAAAATTTTCTTTCAACACGAGTTGTGCCGTTTCGATATCGAATGTAAATTTTGATTCTATCGGCTCATAACATAACCCTTGTTCGGAACATCCTTGATAGCTGAGCTGCACAGTAATGGGAACAATATTATCCATCGGCCGATCTTTGGCAAGTTTGATTTCAATAACGGGTGATGTCGTAAAAACCGTCTCAGCCTCATGCTTTATCCCCTCAGGCAAGGTGATATGGTCGATAATAATACCGCTATTTTTTTCGACTATTTTCGCACTTATTTTGGATTTATAAAGATAGATATTCTCGCCCAATCCGATGGTAGCGCTGATGGTACATTTCTTTTTTAAATAAGCGGAGGCTTGAAACGCCTCTTCAGGCATCAAAAATTTGGTTTCCCCAAACAAAAAGCTGTTGAATATCAGGAAAAACAGTACTATATATTTCATTTATTTACTCCGTTAAAAAGTTAAAACCTTGTCACTTGCTATTACCCAGTCAGCCAGAACCTGCATCGTTGATGAAACACTCTCATCAAAATACGGCTGATTTTTAAACAAACCGCATCGCGCGTTACACGTGCCGCATGCTTGAACGGCTACTCCCTCTTCGTAAAGTTTTTTAAGCATAGCAACCAAATCATGGTCGTAGCTCTCAGGCATGGCCACAATCTCTCGAGCAAGATCAACTGCGTCATTCATTAAAAAAACATTGACTTTTTCGCCACTTTTGAAGAGTGTTTTTGCCAAACGCAAAGCGTTCCACGTTACGTCCGAACCGTCATAGGGCTGATGATTAAAAATAAGTGTTGTCATTACAAACTCCTGCTAAAATAGGCTATTTCTCTCACTGCTCTTTGGTCAAAAGGGTAACCCCCAATCCTGTTTCAATCGGATACCCTTCTTGGGCCCATCCTTTAAGTCCACCTTGGAGATTTGTTGCATTGATGTAGCCTAGTTTTTTGAGTGTTTGAGCGGCCAATGCACCTCGGCTTCCTCCGCGACAATAGGTCACAATGACTGCATTTTTATCTTTAACCTTATTGAGAACTTCAAATTCCAAATTTCCGCGTGTGATAGCCATGGTGTTAGTCGCATAGATTTCGCCCTCTGCACGCTGGTTCTCTTCGCGTACATCCATGACGATTACCTTTTTTTGCTCATCGATCATCTTTTTTAACTCTTTAGGAGCCATTTCCCCTGCTTCTTGCTTTGCGGAAGAGATCAGTTTTTCTGATTCTGCTTGACTTGCCATTAGTGATGAACCTATCATCAAACTCGCAACCATTAATATAACTTTAACTTTCATTTCACACCCCTAGGCTTATAGATTATGTTATTAGCTAAATAGCTAAGTAATATGTATGGTACAATACCAAACCTTAAAATAATCAAGGATGTTTATGCTCGATATGGAACAGAAGCTCAAAATTTTCAAAGCACTTAACAATCAGACCCGTTTTTTGATTTTCAAAAATGTTTTTACGGGAGGGTACACTTGCTCTCTCGATAAAAAGCAGCCTGGGGTTGAAGTAAATCCCATCGCTACGTGCGTCAGTACGGTGGCGGAACATTTTAATTTTTCCCTCCCCACTATTTCCAATCATATCAAAGAGCTCAAAGAAGCCAAAATCATCACCGTTGAAAAAAAAGGGAACAAAGTCTATATAGAACCCAATATTGATACCATCCGAGAGCTTGCCGAGTGTTTTCAAACGTTAGTCACCAATTTTGACAATAATCGAGAACTGTTCTTCGGCGATACCCTTTCGGTTAAATAAGAAAGATGGCAATGAACTATTTTTTACGGACACTTTCTTTTTTAACTCCGATACTTCTGGCGGGGGAATCACTCAACGATGCCTTTATCCATGGAAAAGCCAGCGGAGACATCCGTGCATTTTGGTACGACGGAGAACGCGAGCTCAGAACCGACCGAACCGCTCTAACTGTGGGAGGAATACTAAGCTATCAAACAGCACCGATGTATGGCATCCAAGCAAATGCCTCTTTCTTCTCCAGTAATGGAATGTTGCCCCTCACCCATATGCCCGAATCAGGACAGACAAGCAACCTCAAAAGCGACGGCAGTTCTATCAACGTTCTCGGTGAAGCCGCTTTATCGTATACCTATGAAGATACCCTCATCAAATACGGACGTCAACGGCTTAATACCCCTTTGACTAATGATTATTACAACCGAATGCTACCCAACAGTTTTGAAGCACTCACGATCGAAAATCGTACTGTTGCGGATCTCGTTCTCAAAGGGGCCTATATCACCAAATGGAAATACAAAGATACCGACCGGTTCATCTCAGCCACCGAAAATTTTGGATTCCATCGTGACATTATGATGCTTGGCGGCGTAATGAAAAAAGGGGGATACACCCATGAAATGTATGACTATTACATCCCCGACGTGATGAATGCCCTCTATTTTCAAAGCGACATTCCAAAACTTTTATCGGAAAATCATCCTTTCAATATTTCCGGTGCCGTGCAGTATCTCCAAGAAAACGGTGTCGGAAATCAATTAATCGGGCTATCCTCCACCTATCTCATCGGAACCAGATTAGGATTTCATTACGCTGACTGGAGCCTAACGGCTCTTTATACGCAAATCGGCCGTCAATCTCTTGCAGGGACAGGGGGACGCTATGCAAAAATGGGATGGGGAGGGTTTATCACCTATACCGATTTTCAGATCGACGGCGAAACGGAAAATGCAGGGGCTCTCGCCTATGGCGGCGTCCTAACCCGTCACTTTGATTCAACGTTGGAAGCTTCCCTAAAATATCTGCGAATAAACCAAAGCGACGCAAAACAAAGTGATCCTAGCTCTCTGACCGACAATCCCCGTCCCGATTCGGACGAATACAACGTTGATGCGACGTATCAGCCCGATAAAACGATGCGACTGAGATGCCGCCTAAGCTACATCGATTATGATCCAATGTCAACAGATCTGTACAAAAATCGTGCGTACGATGAGTTTAACACCCGTATCATTGCCGATTATTTTTTTTAAAGCACCTTATCGGCTAAAAGAACTGAAAAAAAATTCAGCTCTCTTATAGCCTCAAATGCTACACTACTCCCATATTTTTAGGGAGCCCACTATGTCCAACCGTCTCGCACTCGAAGATTCCCCCTACCTCCAGCAACACAAAGACAATCCCTTTCATTGGTATCCGTGGTGCGACGAAGCCTTTGAACGGGCAAAGCGTGAACACAAGGCGATCTTCATCTCCATCGG
>JAUXSZ010000225.1 GCA_030679635.1 Sulfuricurvum sp.
ATGACACCCTCTATCCTATCAACAAAGCGCTCTTTCTGGAATCCAATCCCGTTATGATTAAAGCCGCCATGTACATTGCGGGACTGATCGACACTCTGGAGTATCGCCTTCCCCTCGTAGCACCTAGTACAGCCAACCTCAAAGCGATCGAAGAAATCATGAAAAATTATACTATTCAAGGAGCATAAAAGAATGACGAATATGAAAGGCAAAACACTGGTAATTACCGGAGCCACAAAGGGTATCGGTCAAGCCATCGCCGAAAAATTTGCTCAAAACGGTGTTAATATCGCCTTTACCTACAACAGCAACGGAGAAATTGCTCAAGTTTTAGTCAATGAGCTAGAGAGCAAATACGGAATTAAGGCGAGAGCCTATCCTCTTAATATTTTGGAAACGGATGAGTTTAAACCTCTCTTCGAAGCGATAGATGCCGATTTTGATCGCGTCGACTTTTTTGTCAGCAATGCGATGATTTACGGCCGTCCTGTCGTAGGAGGATACGGTAAATTTATGCGTCTTAAACCGAGAGGGCTTAACAATATCTACACCGCAACCGTCAATGCTTTTGTCGTCGGAACCCAAGAAGCGGCAAAACGGATGGAAAAAGTAGGCGGCGGTGCTGTTGTCACCATGTCCAGCACGGGCAATCTCATCTACATCGAGAACTACGCAGGTCACGGTACCAACAAAGCGGCAGTAGAGGCCATGAGCCGCTATGCAGCCGTTGAGCTTGGAGAGATGAACATCCGGGTCAATGCCGTTTCAGGCGGTCCGATCGACACCGATGCCCTCAAAGCGTTTACGAACTACGAAGAGGTCAAAGCTGAAACCATCCGACGCTCTGCTATGAACCGCATGGGTTCACCCAACGATATCGCGGGTGCCGTCTATTTTCTCTGTACCGAAGAGGCAGGATGGATTACCGGTCAAACGATCGTCGTTGATGGCGGAACCACATTTAGATGATCAATCTTCCCAATCTCCTAGCATTAGCACGCCTTCTCATCGCTCCGGTGATGTTTTGGGTCATTCTCAATCCGCAACTCTTTACCGATAATGGCTGGCACATCAGCTGGAGCTATTACACGGCCGCTTTGCTTTTTGTGCTCGCAAGCGTCACCGATTTTTTTGACGGCTACATCGCTCGTGAGCTTGACCAAATCACCATCGTTGGGCAGATTCTCGATCCGTTAGCCGACAAAATGCTCACCCTGGCCGCTTTTTTGGGTCTGATGATGAACGGGGAGGCTTCGGCGTGGGCTATCTATATTATTATAGGGCGTGAACTTTTTATCACAAGCCTTCGCACTCTCTCAATCTCCATAGGCATTGACGTCAGTGCATCGCTTATGGGTAAAGTCAAAACCGTTGTCCAAATGATCGCCATCGGATTCTTACTGATGCATTGGCATGGGGGCGATTCTATTTTATGGATGGCAGTCGCAGTGACTCTCTATTCCGGTGGTGAATATCTGGCAGCCTTTGCAAATGCTTATCAAAAGAAAGGGAACACATGAGTTGGATTATCGCTCTTTCCATTTTATCGGCTCTCATTTTTTTCCATGAGCTTGGGCACTATGCGGCTGCCCGCTTTTTCGGTGTCTATGTCGAAGTCTTTAGTATCGGTTTTGGGAAAAAACTGGTCTCCTTCAGCTGGCTTGGGACCCGTTGGCAGATTTCGGCTATCCCTTTGGGCGGCTACGTCAAGATGAAAGGGCAGGACGACCTTGACCCTAGCGCCGTGAGTAGCGATAACGACAGTTATAATTCTAAAAAACCGTGGCAGCGGGTTATTATCCTCCTTGCAGGACCACTTGCCAACTTCCTCCTCGCATGGTTTTTATTTTATGCCATTGCATTGGGTGGGCCAAAAGCGCTCTCTCCGGTCATCGGAATGGTTTCTCTTAACTCTCCCGCAAACCTTGCAGGTCTTCATAAAGATGACCGTGTTCTTAGCATAAACGGCGAGCGCATAACCCAATGGAATGAACTCTCTGAGAGCATTAAGACCTCTACCGGAACGTTGACACTGCAGATCCAACGAGAGAAATCCCTCCTCTTCGTTACCCTTTCTCCGCGTATCAGCGAAACGCAAAACATGTTCAAAGAAAAAATTTATCAACGGATGGTGGGCATTGCCCCATCGGGCGCTACGCACACGCTTCATCTCAGTTTCGTTGAAGGGCTTCGCTATGCTACAACAGAGACGATTGACGCTTCATTGATGATTTTTCAAAGTGTCCAAAAACTCATTACGGGGGTTGTCCCGGCCAAAGAGCTAGGAGGGGTTGTCAGTATCGTCCAGATTACCGCCGATGCAACACAGTACGGATGGATGAGTCTCTTTTTCTTTGCGGCGCTCATATCGGTCAATCTTGGGGTTCTTAATCTTCTCCCGATCCCCGCTCTTGATGGGGGACACATCGTCTTCAATCTGTATGAAATGGTCCGCCGTAAAGCCCCAAGTGAAGCTGTCATTACCCAACTCACCATAGGGGGATGGGTTATTTTACTCGGCCTCATGAGTCTGGGGCTGTACAACGACATTACGAGATTAATCCAATGACAATAGTAGAGCAGAAACGTCATTTGGATGCCATTATCGATAGGATAGAAAAAGCACGTATTTGCGTCAGTGAACACCATATTGTAAAAATCGTTGCCGCAAGCAAATACGTAGATGCCGATGCCATCCGCTCTTTGTATTCAATCGGACAGCGTGCTTTTGGCGAGAACAAAGTGCAGGATTTAAAAACAAAAGCTGACAGTTTAGAAGATCTCCCCCTGGAGTGGCATTTCATCGGAACGTTGCAAAAAAATAAAATCAATCAACTTTTGAGCATCCGTCCCCACTTAATCCACTCCATTGATTCTCTTGAACTCGCACATGCACTTCAAGAGCGCCTATCCAGAGAAAATCAAACTCTCCGCGCACTCGTGCAGGTTAATTCTGCCTACGAAGAGAGCAAATCCGGCTTCACACCGGAAGAGTTTGTTGAACGTTACGGACAAATAGTGTCAGAGTGTCCAAATCTCCATCTTCAAGGGATCATGAGTATCGGCGCTCATACGCAGGAGACGGCCATCGTCAAAAAAAGTTTTGAAACTACCCGTTCTTTGTTTGAACAACTGCCCAATGCAACAACCTGTTCCATGGGGATGAGCAGTGATTTCGAACTGGCGATCCAATGCGGTTCAAATCTTGTACGCTTAGGATCTATCCTTTTTAAATAAAACTAGTTTTTAAAGATTAGACTAAGAAGTCGATAATTTTCTGCTATGATAATGCAATTTTTTAGTGAGGACTGTGAGTGGATAAAATACGCATTAAAGCGACACTGTTTGCCCTAGGAATCGTCCTTTTGCTCGTGGGCTATTTTGTTTATTCCATACTACAAGACAAAAAACGGGTACTCGAAGAAAAAACCCGCTCACACCGTATCCTTCTTAAAAATGCATACGAACTCTCTATCTTAGATACCGAAAAAGGACTGAATGATTTTGCTGCGAAAATGACATCCGATCCTCATCTCATAGATGCTTTTGAAGCACGCGATCGTGATAAACTCTATGCATTAGCCCTCCCTTATTTTAACGAAGCCCATTCACGCGGTGATGTCGATTTAACCGGGTTTATCCAAAGTGACGGTTCTCATTTTCTCCGACTCCAAGAACCGAAAAAATTCGGGGACAATATCACCAAACAACGTCCTATGCTCGCCGAAGCAATCCGAGATCAAAAGCCGATCATTTCTCTGGACGTCACCAAATACAATATTTCACTTGTCAGTATCATCCCCATTTTCAAAGACCATAAATTTTTAGGGGTCGTACAGGTTGCATCTAAGATTGACCGGATACAAGAACGTCTTAATTCCCATTCCGTGATCAAGAGTGCGCTGGCTTTTGATACTGAAGCACTCCGTAAACTCCTCCCAGATGAACATTGTAAAGAGTACGGCCCCTATTCAGTCATCTCTTCCAATGACTCTTTATTTGAACATTTACCCAATCAGTACTCTTTTCTTGATACGTTGCGATACAGCACAGGCGATACAACCTACATCATCGCATCAAGAGAGTTAACCACCTATGCTAAAAAACCATTAGCACGTATGGTATGTGCGCTGGACATCACAAAAGACGAAATTGCCTATAAGCGTGAGGTTCGCGAACTGTTAATCATCAGCGTCATCGTCCTTGCACTCCTGGCAATCATTCTTCATATTGGTTTTAAAACACTTATAAACCGCATACGCACCATATCTATTAAACTCAATCAGCAGTTGGACAGTCAGCTTCACACCGATTCCCTAACCGGCTTGCCAAATCGCAAAGCACTTCTCGGAAATCTCCAAAAACAAAAATACATCGCTATCCTACTCCTCAATATCGATAATTTCAAAGAAACCAATGATCTGTACGGCCATGAAGTGGGTGATAAAATCCTGCAAACCGTTGGAGAGTCTA
>JAUXSZ010000246.1 GCA_030679635.1 Sulfuricurvum sp.
GCACGCTCTTTATTCAATAATCCACGGCAAGGGACGACAAACTCTTCTTTCGGCAATAATGGTTTGAGCATACCGCAGTCATTGATTGCCAAAACTATGGCATCAAACAGATCATCAAGGCGGTCGTCTTCATCATAGTGATACAATTTTCCATCCATTTTGTAAAACTGGTAGATCGCTAATATTTCATGCGCCTTGTCGATTTCATTCATTATAAGCCCTCCATTGCATATCATGAGCAACGGCCACCGCTTCGTTGGTGATATGTCCCTCATAGGTATTGAGTGCGCCTGCATAAATCTCATCTTTTAAAAGGACATTCAGAGGTGTCGAAGCGATTTTTAGCGCATATGGCAATGTCGCGTTCGTAAGGGCGATCGTCGAGGTACGCGGATACATTCCGGGCATATTGGCAACACAGTAATGTACTATCCCCTCCACTTCAAACGTCGGATGCGAATGAGTGGTGGGATGAGAGGTCTCAAAACATCCGCCCTGATCGATGGAAACATCGACGAGAACAGATCCTTTTTTCATCATTGAGAGCATCTCACGCGTAATGAGCTTAGGTGCTTTAGCGCCGGGCAGCAAAACAGTACCGATAATGAGATCCGCATTTTTAATACTTTCTTCAATTCCCTCATGCGTTGAGTACATCATCGATACTTGTGGACTCATTACATCTCGCAAATACGTCAAACGTTCGGTATTGATATCAAACATAACCACTTGGGCACCTAAACCTGCCGCCGCATCCGCCGCTGCTTTACCCGCAACTCCCGCCCCTAGTACCACGACACGATTCGTCTCAACCCCGACTGCACCGCCAAGCAATCGTCCGCTTCCACCATTGTAACGCCCCAGATGCACCGCACCGAACAGTGTCGCCATACGACCCGCAATCTCACTCATCGGTTCGAGCAGGGGCAGCCGTTTTCCGACACGAAGCGTCTCATACGCCAAAGCGGTGATTTTTTTGTCGCATAACACTTCCGTCAGACGTTTATCGGCAGCGAGGTGGAGATAGGTAAAGAGAATTTGTCCCTCATGTAAACGCTCGTATTCTATCTCAATAGGTTCTTTGACCTTCATGATCATCTCTGAGCGCGTATATACTTCATCGGCACTTCCAACGATGTGTGCTCCTGACTCTAAATAGGCACTGTCCTCAAATCCGCTACCATCACCTCCGCTGTGCTCAATTAGAATCGTATGCCCGTGCTTGACCAATTCTCTCACTCCTGAGGGAGTAATACCGACACGAAACTCATCCGTCTTGATCTCTTTTGGAATTCCGATAATCATGATTTTCCTCCTATTGCGACTGCATAGAGCAGCGGCTTATCCGACCAGTGCAGAGCTTCCTCATCATAAAAAGCTCCGATTCCGCTGCATCCCACTCCAAGCTCCTCACATGCCAGATAAAGTTCCTGCGCATAGATCCCCGCTTCGATGTGTGACTGAGCTGTAAACTGCTGTGCATAAATTAATAATACCATATTTGCACCCGCAATAAAGCGTTGCTCTAAAAGCAAATGAACGATCTCACCGTGATAGTTCCCCGCCATCGATAATCTGCTTTTTCGATACACTCCATGGTGCATAGAGTATGCTTGCAAGACGATAGTGACGACTTCCAGTGACTTAGGAACCACTAACTGCATCAAAATACCCATTACGGCATCAGTCATAGCACTGGCGTTAAACTCCCGAGCACTGCGACGGCTGCGATTGATGCTCGGATAATTATCCCACCCAGTGACATAATTGTTTTGCGAATACAGCGGAGTCTTTTTAATATTCAAGGATAAGTGCTCATTTTTTATCGTGTAGTCAGTAGGCTGAACAACCATAAGCGGATTTTTAAGCTCTTTTACGGGACGGACACCCACTTCACCAATCCCGTATACAGCCGCAATAAACTCATCCTCTCCCATTCCCATCATACGATTAAGACCCTCTCCCTCCATCTGCGACATTTTTGTCATGTCCAATCCAAAATGTCGTACCGTCGCATTCAATGCACCGAGCTGATGCCCAAGATCAAGATAACAATAGCGCCATGCGCGCAAGCCGTATTTCCAGCTACAGCGAAACGGGACGATAGAAACCATTACGATAAAGCCGTTAAAACGATTCTCCATACCGACATAGGATTCGACACCATCGGCTTCAATTTCCTGTATTAAAACCAATTGCTCAGATAAAACATCAAGATGATAGATTCCGCACAGCACCCCCGCAACATTACGTGCTTGTATGTATATTTCCAACGGTTGGAGATTACCGGCAGAAGGAACATTCAGTTGATAATAGGGGTTTTGAGCAACAGAGCGCAATGCAGTAATACACCGTACATGCGATAGCCACGTCAACGCAGGTACATCATGAAGCGAGAGACGATAACAAAAATACGGGTAGTGTTTAAAAAGCGACGGTTGTGAATCCCACTCTAAAAATGTCGTTTTTTGCGCAACTTTAAGAGGGGTAAGCTGGGTATCTTCACGCACTGCGAAGCTGTCTAAATACATCGCGATCACTGGTAAGCTCGATCGCACTCAAACCGTCTTCATTTTGAAGCGCAGGATTCGCCTTTAGCGATAGGAGCATTTGCACACACTCAACTCGTGATGCCGAAGCGGCATACATCAATGCCGTCGTTCCCTCTTCATTGGTATCATTCACATCAGCGCCCGCCTCAATAAGCATGCGTATCACTTCCGGAGAATTAGCATAACAGGCATTAAACAGGACACCGTTAAAATCACCATTAATCGCATACAAATCAGAGCCTGCTTGAATCAAACGCGACACCATCATCGCATTTCCTTCCAGTGCGGCTAAAAGAAGCGGTGTATTGCCGTTAAACCCTTTTTGTTCCAAATTTTCACCCGAAAAACCGTGTTCATTCAACCACGTCAAATATTGCTCTACCATAACATTCTCCTGATATTAAACGCCCATCCAGTTTTCGTGGTCGTGCCCTTTTTTCTTAAAATTGGCCGCTTTATCGACGGCTTCTATGCATTTGTCATAATCCACTTCATCGGTGATTTCGGGAACAACCTCTTTGTAGCTGATCATCCCCTCTTGATCGATGACAAATACCGCACGGGCAAGGCGATCTTTAAGTTTCCCCTCACTAATTAGCAGACCGTATTTTTTGGCGAAATCGCGATTGGTATCGATCACAACATCGGCACCGTCAATCCCTTCACGCTTTACGAAATCATTCACAAATTCTGCGTCATCCGTCGTGACCATAATCGTTTTTAGTTTTTTGAACTGTTTGATAAGGTCATTGAATTTTTTGGCTCCCAACGAGCACACTTCGGTTTTGAGCGAGGGAATCGCTATGAGCAACTGTGCGGTTGGTGCGATCATACCGATGACATTTTGTGTTCCATCCAAATTGGTGACGCGGGCTGCCGGAGCTTCACGCCAATTCGTCATCTCTTTTCCCTCTAATAATGTCGGGGTTCCGTGTACCGTAATTTGCACTGTCAATCCTTCTTATTGATTTTGATAGTAAAGTGCAAAAATTATTCTATAAATTGTCTATTTTTTATTCACATTAATGATACATTTTATCTTGAAGTTGTACTACAATATCTTTATCTCTTATCCTAAAGATGACAACATGATGACGTTCGAAGCCAACATACCTAACAGAGAAGAGTGCCAGACCTGTGCGCTCACGTTTGCATACAAAGAGATCAATCTATTGTATGAAATTGCGGTGATACTCACAAGTACCCTCGATATCAATGATAGCATCGAAAAATCGATGCGCAAACTCAAACAAAACGGTTACCTCGAGCGATGCGCCATTTTCAAAAAGAAAGAGGATATGGATGAGCTGGAGCTCCTCAATTCCATCGATCTTGAGCCCTATCAAAAGAAAATGGCAACCTATCGGTTCGGCGAGGGGGCTACGGGACTGGCCGCCAAAAGCCGTGAACCGATTGTTATCGAAAACATCCATAACAACATCAACTATCTCAATAAAATGGGGAACATATCGACCCAAATGGTCTCCTATGTTGCCGTACCGCTGCTCCAAGACGACGAAATAATCGGGGTCATCTCTGCAAACATCGGCAAAAACAGTCCACTAAATTTCGACGAAATCGTCCGTATGCTCACGATCGTTGGAACATTATTTGTGGGATCCATGAAAGTACAGCAAATCATCGTCAAAGAAAAAGAGTCACTCAACGAGCTCAAAACCTATTACAAAGAAGAGAGCCAAAAAGAGTATAAATTTGAGAATAACGTGGGTAAAAGTACTAAAATGCAGCACGTATTCAGTCTTATCAATACCGTAGCTCCCACGGATGCAACGATTCTTATTCGGGGTGAAACCGGAACAGGAAAAGAGCTTATCGCAACTGCTGTCCACAATCTAAGCCGACGTCAAAACGGCCCGTTCATCAAACTCAACTGTGCCGCAATCAGCGAAACACTTCTGGAATCCGAACTTTTCGGACATGAAAAAGGGGCTTTT
>JAUXSZ010000248.1 GCA_030679635.1 Sulfuricurvum sp.
GAAAACCCTCATCAACCATATCAAAAAAGAGCGCGGTGCGGACAATGTCCTCCTCCTCGACTCAGGAGATACCTGGCAGGGGACAGGCGTTGCGTTAAAAACGAAAGGCGAAGCGATTGTCACCGCACAAAACTATTTGGGCGTAGACGTAATGGTCGGTCACTGGGAATTTACCTACGGTAAAAAGCGTGTTCGTGAACTGATCGAAATGCTCAACGGTAAGTTTATCTCTCAAAATATTGTCGGGGATGATTCCTTTGCCGATGATTTTGAAGAGCTGATTTTCGAGCCATATACAATCATGGAACGCGGTGGTGCTAAAATCGGCATCATCGGACAATCGTTCCCGTTTACGTCTACGGCGAATCCAAAAGAATTTACCGAAGGGTGGAGTTTCGGATTACGTCTTGATACGCTTCAAACGTATGTTGATAAATTGCGTAAAGAAGAAAAAGTGGACTGCGTCGTTCTCTTGTCCCATGACGGTTTCAGCGTTGACCAAGAGGTTGCCCGTCAGGTTAAAGGGATTGACTTTATTTTGAGCGGACATACCCATGACCCATCACCGCAGCCGACGGTTATCAACGGTACGGTTATCATTATCGCAGGAAGCCACGGTAAATACGTTGGACGTCTCGACATCGATATCCAAAACCACAAAGTCAAAGGGTATGAGTACAAACTTATCCCGGTGGCTGCCAATTTGATACCGGCAGATCCTGAGGGGATCGAATTGGTCAACAAACTCTATGCTCCGCATGAAAAAGAGTTCGGTGAAATACTCGGTGTGACGAAAAATATTCTCTACAAACGAGATACATTTCACTCACCGTTCGATGAATTGATCAATGATTCGATTATGGATGCTATGGATTCGGATATCTCGTTTACTCCGGGCTATCGTTGGGGTACGACGGTTCTCGGTGGAGAGGCCATCACCATGGACGATGTCTATGGGATGACGGCGATCACCTATCCGAATGTCTATACCTTCGAGATGGGCGGTAAACAGATCCGTAGTGTTCTTGAAGATATCGCCGACAACGTCTTCAATGCAAACCCTTTGTACCAGCAAGGGGGAGACATGAGCCGTCTTGGCGGTGTGACGTATGATATCAAGATAGGGGCTCCTAGCGGAAAACGGATCACGAACATCATGGTCAAAGGGAAACCTTTGGATGACCGAAAGGTCTATAAAGTCTCTTCATGGGGCGGAAACCTGCAGAATGCAGGTACCAATTTGAATGATCAACTGACCCGTCCTGTGTACGATGTAGCTGCTAACTATATCCGCCGACAAAAAAAGGTTGATATAAGCGGCAACAGTAATGTGCATATTCTCGATTACGATTGTGGTTGCCCTCGCAAGGGCTCAAAAAGCTGCTAAAGCGGTTTTAAATTTTTCACAAAGGAAGTTAGAATGAAATTAGTAAATCTTAGTATTGCAGCCGCTGCCGCGTGTTTATTTGCAACGTAGGCACACGCCCTTAAAACAGAAGATCGTATCGTAAAAGATAACTATCAAGTAGAATACACAAAAGCACCGGGTGATGTGAACTCATTTACTGAAATGTTCACTAAGGGTGATGTCTATGGGCGCCTACGCTCAAATGCTTTTTTGTGGGAATGGGCTA
>JAUXSZ010000255.1 GCA_030679635.1 Sulfuricurvum sp.
AGTTTGACTTTTTTGGAGATTTCTAAAAATTGGAAGGGGGAAATAATGGTTCCATCTTCTTCAATGATGCGGACCAATGCTTCGTATTTTTCTATTTTAAGTGTTTTTGCTTTGACAATGGGTTGATAAAAAGGGAGAATCCTGTCGTTATCGATGGCGCTTCTAAGCTTCTTTATCCAAGAGAGATTGTTCTCATAGTCCTCTTTTATGAGGAGCGATTCATCATAGAAGAGGTAATCTTTACGTTGTTTTTTGGCCAGTTTTAGTGCCATATCCGCGCGTACCAAAACATCTTTTTTATCCTGATACACGTTCTTGGTAGTATAGGATCCGGCAACGCCGATTGTGATGTTCAAACTGATCTCTTGATCTAAAATAGTGAACGTTGTGTGATTGACATAGTAAGACAAGCGAGTAATAAAATTTTCAATCTTTTCTTTAGTGTAAGAGCCTTTAATGAGGATGGCGTATTCATCGACCGGAAGTTTATAGATGATCGACTGATCCATGGCTTTTGCATAATTTTCCAATGCCCCTCCTAAAGAGAGGAGGAGTTGATCTCCGATTTCATGACCGTAAAAAGCATTGACCTCTTTAAAGCTGTCAACATTGAGCAAAATAATGATAATAGGGGGTTGAATGTCGAGGATATCGCTCAACAGCTTTGTCCGATTAGGGAGGTTGGTCAGCGCATCGTATTTGGATTCTAAAAGCTCTTTATTAAGCTGATGCAATGCGGTCATATCCCGAATGCTGACGAGAATGCTGTGAATGTTCCCCTCGTTATCGTACAATGCTTGAACATTTTTAGAAATGTGGACGATGGAGCCGTCTTTTCGTTTGAAAATAGTTTCTTGATCGTTGCAGTGGCCGACAGCTTGCACGCTTGCCATGCAACCGCTTAGAATGTTTAGATCTCCCAGATGGTCGGTTATGGATGTTCCGTATAGCTCCTTCTCGCAATAGCCCAGAAGTTTGCAAAATGCAGGATTGGAGTACTGGATATTCATATCGGTATCAATGGTAAACATCCCATCCGGTGAATGCTCAAGAATTTCGTGAAGCTGAGCGTTCTGCAAAAAATGTTTATGCATTTAAAAACCTTATAAACCTTACTGCCCAGCATCATAGACGTTATTGGTTTAAGATAATATAAAATAATGATTCCGGAAGATAAAATGATGTAGTATTATCATTTTAACCCCATAGAAAGCGGATCAAAGTATGAAAACCATGACAATTGCGGAATTATTTTCGACATACGAGACGTCTGATAAAGGGTTGAATGATGATGAAGTTAAACGAAGACGCCGTGAACATGGGCTCAATGCGCTCACTAAAATTACTGCGAAACCCTGGTATAGCAAATTAGCCGCACAATTTACCCATTTCTTTGCCCTTTTGCTGTGGGCTGCCGCGGCAATCAGTTTTGGTACCGCTTGGCTTGATCCGGCCTCGAATATGCTCCCGATCGGATGGGCCATCGTCATCGTGATCGTTTTGAATGGGGCCTTTGGTTTTTATCAGGAGTTTCGTACCGAAAAAAGTTTGGAGGCTCTGCGAAACATGCTCCCCTTAAAGGTGAATGTGTTGCGTCAAGGGACGGAGAGGATGATCTTGGCGACAGAACTCGTCCCAGGCGACATTGTTCTCCTCAAAGAGGGGGATAAAATTCCTGCGGATATGTATGTCATTCAAGCGTTTGATTTGTGGGTGAATGAGAGTTCTTTGACCGGAGAGAGCGAACTGGTTTCGGCAGATGCGGTCGGGTCTGATCATGTTAAAACCATTCTCTATTCGGGAACGTATGTTGTCAAGGGGGAAGCCAGAGGACTGGTGTATGCCACAGGAAAGGAGAGCCGGTACGGGACGATTGCGGCATTGACGCAAACGGTGGATGCGGGAAAAAGCCATCTGCAAAAAGAGATTGCCCATATCTCAAAAGTCGTTGCTATGACATCAGCGGTGATTGCCGGAAGTTTGATTGTCCTCTCCGGATTCGGAGATAATGAGTTATGGAAAACATTTTTATTTTCACTGGGAGTTTTAGTCGCCTTGATCCCAGAGGGGCTGCTGCCGACCGTGACGCTGGCATTGGCATTCGGTGCACAGCGGATGGCCTCCAAGGGTTTTTTAGTGAACGGTCTTTCCGTCATTGAAAATCTGGGAGCCGTGACGGTAATCGCGACCGATAAAACGGGGACGATTACCCAAAACAAGATGGAAGTGGCCGCATGGGAGGAGGACGAAAAACAAGACCCCTCAGAGCAACTGATTGATGCCGCCCTTTTGTGCAACCGGGCAGACGCCACCACCGGAGATCCGGTAGAACAGGCTCTTTTTAAATTTTCGGGAAACTATACCGATGTCGCAGCACGGCGCAGCGCCTATCCTCTCGTAGGTGACTATCCGTTTGATTATCACCTCAAACGGATGAGCACGGTACACAAGACTCAAGAAGGATTTTCCGTCTTTTGCAAAGGGGCACCTGAAGTGATCCTCAAGCTGTGTCATGACGTGATGACAACGGATGGGAAAAAAGAGATTACGGCCGATGAAACCCAAAAACTGATCGAAAAGCATGACCGTATGGCGGCGCTGGGGTACCGGGTTATCGGTTTCGCCAAACGCGACAGTGCATTGTTGCCATCCACACGAGCGGAGGCCGAAAGCGGATTGACCTTTATCGGTTATATCGCGATGGTGGATCCGTTACGGGATGATATTGTAACGTCCGTTGAACTGTGCCATAAGGCCGGGATACGGCTATTGATGGTTACGGGTGATCATCCGATTACTGCCGGAGCGATTGGGATGAGTGCCGGGATCATTGCGTCGATAACCGATGTGACGACGGGAGAATTGCTTGACAAACTCCCTTCCTCGGCGATCAAGCAATTGATGCGAAAAAATCATGTTTTTGCACGTGTTTCGCCAGAGCAAAAGCTTAAACTGGTGACGCTTCTCAAAGAGATGGGGGATACGGTAGCGGTGACGGGAGATGGGGTAAACGACGCCCCCGCACTGAAAAAAGCCGATGTCGGGATCGCTATGGGGTCGGGGACCGATGTTGCGAAACAATCGGCAGATGCGATTTTGATGGACGATCATTTTGCGACGATTGTCAAAGGGATAGAGGAGGGGCGGGCCGTCTATGAAAACATACGGCGGTTTATTACCTATATGCTGGCCAGTAATTTACCCGAAGCGGTGCCGTATGTCTTTTTCTTTTTGCTCGGACTCCCTCTGGCCCTTCCCGTTCCTCTCGTCTTGGCGATTGATTTGGGGACGGACATTATGCCGGGGATGGCTTTGGGGGCGGAATTGCCGCATAAGGGGTTGATGAATCAAGGCCCTCGAAGCCGTAAAGAACATATTTTGACGATGGGGGTCTATTTACGAGCCTTTGGATTTTTGGGACTCTTGACGGCGGGATTGTCGATGGGACTTTTTTGGTTCTATCTCAAAGCGCACGGTTGGAACGGTGAATCCTTGCCGTGGAGGGATCCTTTATATCTTCAAGCGACGACCTTGACGTTTACGGCGATTGTTTTTGCCCAAATCGCAAACGGCCTATCCTGCCGGAGCGTCAATGATTCTTTGTTTACGATCGGATGGTGGAGCAACCGCTATTATTGGATTGCGGTTGCGGCGGAGCTTGGCGTTTTGGGTATCCTTGTTTTTTTCACGCCACTCAGCGCCATCTTCGGAACCGCTGCGTTCGATCCGATCTATTGGTGGGCGGTAGTATCCGTTACGGTCATTGTCTTGTTGGCGGAAGAGGGGCGTAAGGGATTGATGCGCCGTTATTTATGAGTTGAATTTCTGAAGTGTGACCTAAGTTGCAAACGATAAAATGCGTCCATGCAAAAAATTATTATTAATCAAAAATATTACGGTTCCATCACACTGCCTGCCACCGATGCTGCACGAAGAGTATTCGCTGTGGTCAAAAATGCCTTTGGTTCCCAAAAAGAGATGAGTGTCCAGATTCTTTTTTCTCCCCGAAAACT
>JAUXSZ010000259.1 GCA_030679635.1 Sulfuricurvum sp.
AGAAGCGATTCTTCGATCAAAATCTCCGTAACGGGGCTCTCGTCGAGTCCCCGTTGTGCGAGCAATTTGAATTCATCGATGTTGTAAGCAACACCGCTTCCGCCGCCGGCTAAGGTATAGGATGCACGAATGATAAGAGGAAAACCGATGTTGTTGGCAGCGGCAAGGGCTTCGTCGATGTTATACGCGTATTGAGAGATCGGAAGGTCCATTCCGATTTTGAGCATGCATTCTTTGAATGCTTGACGGTCTTCCCCTTTTTTAATAGCAGAAGGGCTGGCTCCTAAAAATTCGATACCCTCTAGCATCCCCTGCTCATGCATTAACATAGCGGCATTCAATGCTGTTTGCCCCCCCATAGTCGGTAGGATCGCATCAACATTTTCTTGTTTAATAATTTGAGCAATAATTTCAGGTTTGATAGGTTCGATATAGGTTCGGTCTGCAAATTCAGGATCGGTCATAATGGTGGCTGGATTGGAGTTGATCAAAACAACGCGATAGCCTAGCTCTTTGAGCGTTTTTACCGCTTGTGTTCCAGAGTAGTCAAATTCGCACGCCTGACCGATGACAATCGGGCCTGATCCGATAAGGAGTATGGTTTTGATGTCGTCGCGTTTTGGCATTGGAGTCCCTGTCATTAAAAAAATTTGTTAATTATAGGGCAAAAGCACTTAAAATCGGATTATTACGGCTTATCTTACCTTGGTGATAATGTGAAAGTAGGCAGGCTTTTTGGCATAAAAATAGGGTTCCACTACCGCGCTTTGATAGCCGCTGGCTCTAGAGATGGAAATGACTTTTCCTACTTGCAAGCCGGAGAGAAAAATTTGATCCAAACCGGAGGTGGTCACTTCATCTCCAATAGAAATCGGGACCCATGTTGGGATAAAATCGACGATCAAATGCCGTTCGTTATTTCCACGAACGATACCGGGAGCCATGGAGCTTCCTACCGAAACAGCATAGGTACTTTTTATGTCTCCGTTGAGCAATGCCATAGGGCGCTTATTGTTAGAGACCACAATACCGGCAGCATAGCCTCGATATAAGAGTCCATAGACTTGCTTGGGGTTAAAATAGTCCATTTCAAGCCAGAGTTTATGGGGGTCACCCATGCGCACATACGATATTGCACGTACGAGACCAATGGAGGGGAGTGTCTCGATGGAGCTGTTTTGTTCACGCAACAAATTTTGGTATTCATCGGCTACTTGGTGCATGGTTAAGAGTTCCCGCTCATAATAACGGTTTTCACGCTGTAGCTGAATGATCGTATTTTTCTGATCAATATGCTCGGTAATGGATTGATTGACTCTCTGTATTTGATGGAGATAGGCACTCTTGATAGTTTGCGATAATTTTTGAAAAGGGGATTGAAGAAACGGGCTGAAATAAAGAGCTCCGCTCACGCATCCAATAAAGAAAAGTGTGAGCGCAAAACGCTGTTTATTCATTATCGAAGAGTTCGTGGAGTTGATCTATTTCTTCTAAAGCTCGTCCGGTTCCGCGTGCAACACACAGAAGTGGCTCGTCTGCAACGTACACAGGGATTTTAATGGTTTCTGAGAGGAATTTGTCGAGCTGACGGATTAATGCACCACCACCTGTAAGGATGACACCATTGTTTACAATGTCGCCTGCTAGATCAGGGGGCATATTCTCGAGTACATCACGCAGTGCTTCAAGGATCTCTTTGAGTGGATCCCGCATCGCTTCGCGTGCATCTTCACTGCTGAGCTCTAGGGAAGTCAGCAGTCCTTCAACTTGATCACGGCCGTTGACAATCATTTTTAGCTCTTGCGCTAGTGGCATGGCGGTACCGATATGAATTTTTATATCTTCCGCAATACGTTCACCGATGAGAAGATTGTATTTACGTTTGACGTAATCCATAATTGCACGGTCAATTTTATCCCCTGCAACACGGATTGAGCGGCAGAGTACTAAACCGCCCAAGGAGACAACACCGATTTCGGTAGTTCCCCCTCCGATATCAACGATGATATTTCCTTTCGGTTCACGGATATCGATGCCTGCACCGATAGCAGCGGCCATAGGCTCATCGATAAGATAAACTTCACGAGCACCTGCACTCATTGCCGATTCACGAACCGCTTTACGTTCAACTTGCGTCAATCCGTAAGGGATACAGATAATAATGCGGGGACTGATCAGGCTGCTGCGTCCGTGTGCTTTTTCAATAAATTTACGGATCATTTTTTCGGTCATATCAAAATCGGCGATTACCCCGTCTTTCATCGGACGGATTGCTTTGATATTTCCGGGAGTTTTCCCGACCATCTCTTTGGCTTCACGACCTACCGCTAATACTCGTTGGTGACCATTTTTTTCCGTTTTGACGGCAACAACGGAAGGTTCGTTGATAACAATCCCTTTGCCTTTTACAATAACGAGGGTATTGGCGGTTCCCAAGTCAATGGAGAGATCATTGGAAAACATCCCGATAAATTTATTAAATAACATACTTGTCTCCTATGCGGTTTTTTTAGTAGTTTTTTTGATATAGACGGGCTTCGTTCCCTCTTCAACCACTTCTTTGGTGATGAGTACTTCGTATCCAGGATATTCAGGAAGCTCATACATTATATCACCCATGATCTCTTCAAGGATTGCGCGCAATCCGCGTGCCCCCGTTTTACGCGCTAGGGCTTTTGCCCCGATGGCACTCAGCGCCTCTTTTTCGAAGTTGAGTTCGACATCATCTATGGCAAAGAGTTTGGTGTATTGTTTGATCAACGAATTCTTAGGTTCCGTGAGGATACGAACCATCTCTTCTTCACTGATTTTATTGAGGGATGCAATAATAGGTAAGCGGCCTATGAGCTCAGGGATGAGTCCGTAGCTGACGAGATCATCCGGTTCGACGTTATCAAAGCTGTCATCAATTTCGGTTGTTGAGCGCTTTTCATGACCGAATCCCATGATATTGTTGCCCCGTTTTCGCTCTAAAATTTGACCTAATCCGTCAAATGCGCCACCGCAGATAAAAAGAATCCCGGAAGTGTCAATTTGGATGAAATCTTGATTAGGGTGTTTTCGCCCCCCCTTTGGAGGGATGTTGACGATTGCCCCTTCGATAATTTTAAGGAGCGCCTGCTGTACACCCTCACCTGAGACATCGCGGGTGATGGAGCGATTTTCGCTCATGCGTGAGATTTTATCAATTTCATCGATAAAGACGATCCCCTGTTGTGCCCGCTCAATATCGCCATCGGCTGCCTGCAGGAGTTTGGTAAGGATATTTTCTACATCTTCACCTACGTATCCGGCTTCAGTGAGGCTGGTGGCATCCGCAATCGCAATAGGAACATTGAGGACACGGGCAATGGTTTGCGCCATAAGTGTTTTTCCGCTTCCTGTGGGCCCGATAAGTAGAACATTGGATTTTGCGATTTCGGTTTCATCATCGACGAGATGACGTTTGAAAATACGTTTGTAATGGTTATAGACGGCTACGGACAACAGTTTTCGTGCACGTTCTTGACCAATAATGTATTGTCCCAAAAAGAGATTTAGCTCTTTTGGGGTGAGCAATTCGGTGCTAGTTGTTTCTGAAATTTCCGATGCTGCTGCATCGTTGTCTCCAAACATAATTTTGTAGGCTGAAAAAACACAATTTTTACAAATATAGACAGCAGTTCCCGCGATAAGCGGATTGTGTTCGCTTTCTTGGGCTTCACAAAAGCTGCAATGGCGATGAATCATCCTTGAATCCTTTCATAGGGGATACCCCGTTTGGTATTAATAATAAACGTACACATGTTTTTGACATAGGCACTGGCAGTAGTTTCTAAAAGGGCAGAAGCTACCTCTTGAAGCGGCTTTCCTGATTCAAATAAGTCACGGTAAGCACTTCTAAGGGCATCAATATCTTCGCGTTCAACATGGCGGCGAAGACCGTTAAGATTAAGACCCCGTAATACAGCGCGGTTCCCCTCTACTAGACAATAAGGGGGGACATCTTGCGAAAGGGCCGAAGCGCCTGCTATCATAGCATAGTCGCCTATCTTTACAAATTGATGGATAGGGGTCATCCCACCGACAACGGCATGATTTCCCATCTCTACGTGTCCCGCTAAGGTTGCTGCATTGGCTAAGATACAGTGATCCCCAATAACCACGTCATGTCCCAAATGGACATATCCCATAAACAGGTTATGAGATCCGACGATGGTTTTACCGCCGCCGCCAGCTGTTCCGGGATTAAAGAGGGTAAATTCACGTATGGTATTGTGATCACCGATAATCAGTTCAACTTCCTCTCCCGCGTATTTAAGGTCCTGTGGAATAGAACCTAAAACGGCATGGGAAAAAATAGTGTTGTATTCACCGATCGTCGTGTTGCCATAGATGCAAGAACTTTGAGCAATTTTGGTCCCTTTTCCTATTTTAGACTGAGCAGAAATAAAGCAAAATGCTCCGATTTCCACATCGTCTGCAATGATGGCACCCTCTTCAATAAGTGCTAATGGAGAAATTAAACTCATCTTAGCCTACTTATTGACGATCATGGCTTTGAGTTCGGCTTCGGAGACAAGAACATCATCAACATAGGCTTTGCCGTCTAAAACCCAGATAGAACCTTTATGCTTGATCACGCTCATACGATATTCCAGCCGATCCCCAGGACGGACGGGAGCGCGAAATTTTGCACCGTCAATGCTCATGAAATAGACGACTTTTTGTGCTGCTTCTTCTTCGGTCATATCCATGCTTTGAAAGGCAAGAATACCGCCTGCTTGCGCCATCCCTTCTAAAATCATAACGCCCGGATAAATCGGATGACCCGGAAAATGTCCTTCGAATATTTGTTCACCTATGGTGACATTTTTGTATCCGACAAGCGATTCATTGGGAGTAAGATTGGTTACTCTGTCGACAAGAAGAAATGGATAACGGTGTGGTAAAATTTTTTGTATTTGAACGACATCTATCATTTGTAATAGTACCTTAGTTAATTAAGTCATCCAATTTTATCGTAAAAACGGTTAATCAATAATTATAAGTTGTTCTCTGATGTCATCGTAGGTTTTGGTCAGTCATTATTTCCCTGAATACTAATTTTTGAGCGCATGCTTCACAAGCAGGTCTGCTACTTCAAAACTGGCATCCACAAATTCTAACTCCGGCAGGTCTCGCATACTTTTTCGCTCTTCGGCACTGTCAATTTTGACAATAATATTGGCCTCTTTGCTGTAGCTGAGGATGGCTTCGCTGATGAGCCGTCTGTTTTGCTCGCTGCTCATTGTGATGATGATCGCTTTTACCTCTTTGACCATCAACGATTCCAAAACGGGGAGTTTGTTCAAGTGCCCAAAGTAGGCCATGTATCCCAGTTTCCTCGCATGCAAAACATGTTTTA
>JAUXSZ010000260.1 GCA_030679635.1 Sulfuricurvum sp.
TTGATGTTCAACGTTGTGATGTCAGTATCAAGAGTAATAACACCTGCACCTGCACCCGTCGTGAAACCACTAAGGTTAAGCGCCTGCGTAGTAACCGTAGGAGTAGTTAATGCACCGTTAGTAACCGTCAAACCAGCACCAATAGCTGTTCCTGACAAGTTAAGTGTTGTTAACGCGCCTGAATTAACTGTTGATACAGCAGCGCCAACATCACCGAAACTGTTCAATGTTACTGTAGTGATTGTACCCGCAGCAGTTGCAGAAGCAGCGTTTGCATCTGCGATTGTTACACCACCATTCACGCGTCCAATAACACCAGCGACAGTAGGAGTAGCAGTTAAACCAGTTCCTGCAGCAGTATCATTAACTGTAACAGCGGTTGTAGATGCATTACCAGTTACGATAACTGCACCACCCGTAGTATTAGTACCAGTAAGCGCTGCATTACCAGCAACCTGAGTAACAGTAACCGTTGTACCGCCAGTTACCGTAATTGCATTACCGACAGTTGCATTTGTAGCAGCTGATGTAGAATTAACGGTAACAGCGCCTGCAGCAGCAGTTGTTCCACCGATAACAATTGTTCCGCCTGTAGCACCTGTATTTGTAACAGACACAGTAGAACCACCATTAACAGTAGTTGCTCCTGATGCTACTGTACCAGTAACAGCAATAGCAGTAGTCGCAGCTGCAGCTGCAGTGATTGCAGTAACACCCGTTACGTTAAGTGCTGTCAAACCAGTGAAACCAGTAGCGTTAAGGTTAGTACCCGTTACTCCACTTGTTGCGTTTACTGTCTCAACGTTTGTAACTGTTGCAGCTACAGGGTTAGCAATAGCAGTCGCTGAAATGATGTTCAATGTATCTGAACCACCAAGACCATTGATAGCGTCGCCTGTTGTCCAAACTTGAGCAGCTCCGATGTCGCCAGCTGTAAATATATCATTATTAGCAGTACCGGTAAATGTGTCAACACCTGCAGTAAGCGTGTAAGTTGTACCCGTAACCGCTGCTGATGTTGCTGCAGTAGCCGTAGCGATTGACGCTGTGTTTGACGTGATGTTAACCAATTGAGCCGTAGCTGAAGTTATGTCAAGATTTGCTAACACTGCATTTACCGCAAATGTCGCTTGGTTTGCAACTTTTTGAACGTCTGTGCTACCGTTTGTTGCCGCTGCGTAAAGCATTGCGTACATCAAAGTCGCGTGTGTCAATGAACCGTCTGTTAATTTGCCAGTCCAAAATGTGCTTCCAGCTGTATCTGCTGCACGGCCAAATACGTTTGTATAAATAGCGCTAACGTACTCTGAATTTGTTTGGTAAGAAGGGTATTTTGTAGTATATTCCGCAGAACCTGCAAATCCTCCAGCGATTGCATCCAATGATGCACCTTTGTTAGCGTAAACGTCTACCCAGTAGTTCAGGCCAGCTGAATCTGGAACACGATTGAATGCTGCGATGTAGATCTTCGCGATTTCTGTACGAGCTGTTGCAATGTCGATTGCCATGTAAATCCTTTTATATTGTGTTTAGTTTGATGTGCGCACACCGAGGTAACAAATCTCGATGGTGCTGTATTATCCTATAACATCTTTTAATCTTTGCTGAAAAACAAAGTTACGCTGGTACAAATGGTGATAAACGTTCATTTCTGTGCCATTAATCGCGGTTGCTGAGGGTGATTTAAGACTTTTCCCTCTTTATTTGGGAGAGGGGGAGATCACTTCTCCCGTATGGAGAGGAGTTTTTGGGCGATCAGAAAAGAAGAACGAAGGGGGGATGTACTTTTCTTTTTAGAAAAAAAAAGTACCAAAAGAAAAGCGCCCCCATAACAGGACGCTGGCGGTACGCTTTTGCCCTACGGCACGCGACCTTGCTCTAGGTGTGTTATGGGGGCATTTATTTTGGAGAACTGGGGAAGAAGATGCTATTGTATTTCGACACTGATAATTTCATCAATAACGTCAAAAAGTTGTTTAATAATCTTCGGATGAAGTGTCTCACCGCTATGATGCGGCAAAACCATTCTACAGCCATTTTTGACATAAATCCTGTGGCTCCCTTTTTGGCGATCAACAAAGAAACCATTCTCTAGAAGTATTTTTTCGGCTTCTTTGGCTGTCAATCTAGGTAATTTATCACCCATGCGCCAATACTTCTATAGGGGCTATCATGGTACTTTTTGACTGAATAAAGGCAATCTCTTCATTCTCGAGACTTTCCATGTACAACCCAGCCGCTTCTTTGATATTTGCAAGAACTTCTTCGTAGGTGTTCCCTTGTGTTACGCATCCTTTTAACTCGGGGACGAATGCGAAATAGCCGTGATCGTCTTTTTCAATAATGGCGTTCAAAAGCATTGTTTATCTCCTTTTCGATTTTATGCTCTAATTGTAGCGCATATATTTAGTAATGTTGGATGGATAAATAATGTAGGAAAATGTTTATGTACTTTTCTTTTTAGGAATAATATAACTGATATTTTCTAAATCTAATTGTGCCGCCTTGAGCCACTCTTTTGCTAATACCAAACTCACAGAATTGCTATCCCTTTTGTCATGATCTCTTTTGCAAAAGAGCTGTTTAGCTCGGTGAACTTTTGATGCATCGATTTAGTATGCGTTATTAAATCTGTCGGGTATTTTTGTAAGATGTCTTGAATGGCTCTCGCTATTTTCAGATGAATTTCACTTTTTTCTTTCCAGCTCTGAGGTATAAAATCATCCTTTGTGACGACATACAAATCAATATCACTGTCCTCATTGGGCGTACCATAAGCATAAGAGCCAAACAAGATTACCTTCTCAGGGTCGAGAGGTTTTAAACGTTCGATAATTTCATGTTTCAATACTTCAATATCTACCATCCGACCCTCCTGTTTGTTTTGGTAACGGTTATACATCAAAACAGATAAGGGGGGATGTACTTTTTAGAAAGAACCTCTCTACTTTTCTTTTTGTGAAAAAAAAGTAGCAAAAGAAAAGCGCCCCCACAACAGGACGCTTCGCTCCTCTCGGCACTTCTGCCTTCGGAGCGGCTCTAGGTGTGTTATGGGGGCAATATTTTGGGGAGGACGAAATTTTAAAAAAGTTCGTTGTTTTTTAGTACTTCGGCGATCTCTAAATCAGAGATATTATCGCGCTCATTTTTTGCATAGATTAACAGCAATCGAATGATTCCACTATCATCGAGGCAGTAGGTGATAATTCTATAGCCTGCGCTCTTACCTTTGGCATTTGATGAATTGTTTAAACGAATTTTATAACAATGGATACCAATAGCCGTACCTGATTTTGGATTTTTCGACAGCATCTCTTTTAAAGATTGGAGATCATCCGCTATTTTTCTGTTTTTTTTCGCGAGTAATTTAACTTGCCTGAGAAATTCAGGCGTGGGGATGATGGCGTAATTCATTTATCAAATCATCCAAGGATGACTCGGAAAGTTCACCGTTGTGTTGCAGTTTGGCTTGCTTGCAAGCTGCATCCAAGCTTTGTAAGAGCTGCTTTTTCTCGTATGCATCTGCAATAAATTGAAAAAACGACTCTTTGTTGCTGCCAAATTTTTCTAAAAAAATTGTTTCGATCACTGGATTGTCGATTTGCAATGCAATCATATCGGACCCCTTTTTATGTAGAGACTAGGTTGCACAATCTTAGCATGTTTTTAATGTTTTAACTCTGCAGGAGTGAAAGAAACGGTTAGTTATTTTTATCACTCCTCCAGGATGGAGAGGAGTTTTCGGGCGCTTGTTTCCCATGAGGTGATGGGGAGGGAACCGCTTTGGGTGAGCGATGGGTTCGCCAAATATTCTCGGATGGCAACACAGAGCTGTTCCTCGGTGTCGCCGTGAAAATACTCCGCATGCTCCCCCGCCACTTCGCGAAATACGGGGATGTCGCGTACGAGCAGCGGTATCGAATGCTGCGCCGCTTCGATGAGGGGGAGGCCGAACCCTTCTCCATAGGAGGCTGCTAGGAGGAGGGAGGAGCGTGCGTAGAGGGTATCGAGCAGCTCGTCGCTCGCCCCGTAAAACCAAAAGAGGGATTTGTTTTTGCGGGGGTGGGTTTCGATTTTTTGGATCAGCTCCTCTACTTTCCACCCTTTTTTCCCGACGATGACGAGCTGTATCTCTTCCCCTGCATCCCATAAAATCTCCATCGCCGCGAGGGCCTGTGCGTGCCCTTTTCGCGGTTCGATCGTCCCGACCATCAGGATGATCGGAGCCTCGGTGAGAGAGGAAAGCATCTGCTGCTGTTGCGCTGTGATCCCCTGTGTGGGGGAGCTGTTTTGCAAATCGGCTCCGAGGGGGAAGGAGGTGATCCGCAACGGTGCCGTGCGCGGCTGCGGATGACTCTCTACCCATTGGGAAACATCCTGCGCAACGGATTGCGAGATGCAGCTCAGCGTGTCGCAATAGCGGGTGATCGTCTCCAGCCATCCGAGGAACTGCGGGTAGGTTTCGCTAGGGAAAAAGCTGGGATAGCGGATCGGGAGAATGTCGTAAACGACAAAATGGATTTTGACCCCACGGGAGCGCATCTGCTCGAAAATCTGCGGATTTTGGGCTATGTGGCCGACGTAGAGATCGAGTCCCAAGAAAATGTCCCCTTCTCCCATCTCCACTGCCTCTTCGCTCAAAAGGGGGATTTCACCGTCCATCCATGCGTGCATAAAGGTGTGGGCATGGACGTAGCGATTTCCGATCAGACGGACGGGTTCTATCCGGTACGCGCAGGGAGCAGAGAGGAGGTAGCGAAAAATACTGCGGACAACCCTCTGTATCCCCGTGCGCAGATCGTGCGAGGCAACATCGGAGACATCGACGAAGATTCTGGGAGGGTATTTGGGTGCTAAGAGCGGGATCAGGTTCGCGGTATCTCCCTGCTGCAGAACTTTGCGGTAGGGGGAAAATGAACCGCTCTCGTACCCCTCTTCGATGGCGCGATGGTATAGGCGTGCGACGGTGTGCGGGTCGTGCGCTGTTTTGATGTACTCCTGCGCCAATTCTCCTACACGCTCACGCAAGGGGGCTCTTTGGAAAATTGCATCGAGTGCCTGTGAGAGTTCGGTGAGGGTAAATTCATCCGGGATGCGGATCAGGATCTCTTCGGGGAATTCGGCCATCGTGCCGTTGGCATTGACCAACAGGGGACGGCCGTAGGAGAGGGCATCGAATGCCGCGGCGGAGGTTTCCCCGCGTGAGCTGCGGCGCAGCTGCACGATGAGATCGGAGGCGCAAAGATACTCCTCATACCGCTGTGCGGTGCAATAGCCGGTGAAGGTGACCGTGGAACCCTGCGGCAGCGATGTTTTCAGTTCCAAAAGATCATCGGCATAGCCGTTTGTGGGGAGCTCTCCGACAAAAACAAGATGGGATAGCGTATCGCTGGACAACGAACTCTCTTTCCATGCGAGAAGGAGTTCGCGGGAACATTTGGTGGAGCCGATAAATCCGAACGAACAGACGACAAAATCGTCTTCTCTAAAGCCCAGTGCCGTTTTGGCTTCCGCACGGGTGAGCGGATGTGAGGGAACCTCTTTGGGGAAAGGGATAATAGAACGGTGGGGAGCGTTTAAACGCGATAGGGAGTAATCGGAGTGGACGAGAACCCTGTCACAGAGGGCAATGAGGCTCTGATTGAGCGGGTAGCGGATGAGGGTCTCCTGCAGGCCGTGATCCCAGAGGTAACGCAACGCTTCAACCCCGTGGTCGATAAAAAGGTGGCGCTCCATCGTAGCGGTCGGGTTTTGCCGCACGAGGGAGTGATAGAGCCCTCCCAAAAAGAGGTCGTGCAATACGACCGTCCCAGCAAATCGCTGTAGCAGCGGAAGCATCCAGAGGTGGTGGTGCGAATTTCCAAAATGGTAGAGGTGGCGGTCGAGCGCCGAACCGTGCATCAGATGATCCTGCGCGGAGAGATAGGTCACAGGAAACGGCAAGGGTTCTACAAAGGCGCCGTTTTCACACACAACGACCAGAGAATAGTACTCTCTCAACACTCCCAGCAGCCGTACGCTGTAATCGGCAATCCCGCTTTTGGCAGGGGGGAGGGGGGAGATGAACACCAGACGCGGTTTGCCTGAGGGATCGGAGGGGAGAAAATTGGCACGATCGGCCAGGATACGCTCCATCAGCGGTGAGGGGGCGGCGGCGGGGGCGGTTTTGATTGTGTCGCGAAGGGTGTAGGCCAGACGCATCAGATAGGGTGAGAATGCCAGAAGGGGTTTGAGCTTTGCCGCGATCCCTCGGATATTCGTGAGGCGTCTGCCCATGTTGGCCGCAATACGCAAGGGATAGGTCGTGCGCCATGAGAGGGAGTGGCTCATCAGGTGAAGCTGATGGTTTAGGTTTTGGTGCGCTTCGTGGGCTTTTTTATGGTCCTGTTTGGCTTTTATCAGCTCTTTTTTGAGTTTTTTGGCCGCTTGCTCCCAATGGAGGTGTTGTTCCTGCGCGCGGTGCAAAACAATCGACTCATCGTAGCGGACAAAATGGTCTAAAATATTGACGGGTGTCTCAAAATATACGGCACGATCGGCATGTTCGTCTGCGAGATAAAAACGGGTTATTCCGTCAAAGTAGACGGACGTGTACCCCTCTAGCGTCTCTATGGGTCCCCCTAGGAGAATGATCCACGGGCGATAGCGGGTAAAATCAAGACGTTTGAGAAGTCCTTTTTCATCCTCGTTGATTTTAAGAAAATGGATGTTTTCGGGGGCGAATTCCTCACAGACGGCGGTGAGATCGGCGGTGTGGCGTAGGTTATCCTCCCACATCCGATGGGCTTTGTGTTTTTCAAAAGAGCATTCCAGAGGGGCTATATTGATTCCCCTCCACCCTTTTTCATAAAATAAGGCGGTTACGGAGTCGATCAGAGGATCGGACGCCCCGACATCGATGTAAAATCCGTGTTGAACATCGCTAAGAGCACGTGAAAGCATAATGTCTTCCGCATTTTTTGCGTACGAGATGACTCTCTTTGTGGTTTCTTTTTCCATACGTCCCTCCCTCATCATTTTGCCCTTTTTTCTGCGGGGTCCATCCATTTTTTTACCCTTCTGGCGAAGGTACCCAAACCCCGTATCGGCGCTGTCAATTTCCATGAACGGCTGTGAAGGAGTGACTCCAAGCTTCTTTGGGTATCCTCACTCAGGATACGGGCTTGGCGTGCCTCTTGGAGTGCCTCTTCAACCTGAGCAACCCTACTTTGCATACGGGCAAACCGCTGATCGTATCGGCTGACGAGCTCTTCGAGACCCAGACCGTAATCGTGAGCAAACGGGAGATCAAAAAGGGAGAGGCTCTCTTTGGGCGCTCCTTTTTGAGCTACGATGGCGTAATCGGGGCTGACTCCGTAGAGTACCTCCATCAAATTGGGCTCGGACAACGTCAGAAGCTCCCGGTTTTCCTGAAGACGGACCAGTTTGACCCGATGAAAACCGTAATGTTCCGCAACGAAAACCAAAAGTTCCTGCGGGATAGGTTTGACGTGGGTGGGATCGAGATAGAAACCCGACGTTGCGACCACCATATTTTCAGGATTGGGCGTTTCGAGAATGAGTATCCCCCCCGGCTTTAGCACCCTGAGCGCTTCTTGGACCATCTGCTGCAACACCTCAAAAGGGAGATGCTCCGCGATATGGAATCCCGAAACAATGCTGATGCTCTCATCACTCAGAGAGGCCAATGCCGCAAGGGCGTCCTTTTTTTCGACGTTAAGGCTCAGACAGGTGCAGGCGTGGAGCATCCCCTCATCCAAATCGACCCCATGGGAATCAAATCCGTGCTCTGAGAGCAGCTGTAGCCACTCTCCCCGTCCGCATCCCACATCCAATGTTTTCGGATCGTCGCCTAGCTGTTTGAGCGGGAGGACAAAAGGGAGATAACTCTCCAAACGGGATTTTATCAGGTCGCGGCTCCCTCGGTGTTTTTCCTCGAAAGAGCGGTAAAAAGTATCAAGCATCTAATCACTCCATCAGTTTTTTAACTATTTTTGCCGGAATGCCGGCATAAAATGTATTTGCTTCTATCGTTCCCGTTGCAATCGATCCTGCACCGATAACGGCATTGTCTCCTATCTCGCATGGCCCGAGAATGAGTGCATTGGAGGCAATCCAAACTCCACGCCCTATTTTAATATCCCTCCCATCATTCGGGACACTCGTTTGACGCGCCAAATCTCTCTGATACACATCATGCGTACCTGTCAGCAGACTCACACCGTGCCCAAAAAAAGTATACTCGCCTATCGTAACTGTGCCGCATGTCGTGTTAATCAAAGCATCATTTATATGGACACTCTTGCCCAGCACAATTTTCTCTTCATCACCCCATACTCTGTATATCTGCAATGTCTCTTTTTTGTAAAACTGACGCATTTTATGATCGATGAAATCGTTGAACAAGCGCGAATTTTTAAGGTGCAGGATGATCCACTCAAGGATTTTTTTCTTAATCACTGCATATCCCTGTTTGACAACGTTTCTATATCCAACCAAGCGGTACCGATAAAATGTTTTTGTTTTGTATTCACAACATCAAAGACCAATGCCAAATCTCTCCACTCCAAGTTCCCTTCAAGGTGTGTTTTCCCCAACGCCAATGCTGTTGCAACAGAATAGGACCCCTCACCAATATTGGCATTGAATTTAAACAAATAGTCGATCACTTCATCTTTTTGTAGATTCTGATAAGTGATGCCATGATCTGACGAGTTTATTCCAAAAACGATCTGCCCTAATCTGTCTTTTATCATAAATCCCAACACCAATTCAGGTATCTCTTGATGTACTTTGACCCGTATTTTCATCTCTACGTGATCACCTACGCTGACTAATTCTACTTTTTCACCTCGGCCGTTGTAGAGTCCGATATCCTGAACCTTTGCCTCTCCCGAGCCGGAGATCGTTTGCACTTTACCGTTTTCGAGTGTGATTTGTTCGACCTGCGCGTTTTCCTTGTCGGCAATGAGGGCATTGTAAAAGTCCATGACCTCCTCGGGGTCGCCGTCTTTGATCACACGGCCCTGCTCGATCAGAATAGCACGATCGCAGATAGACTGGATGGCGCTCTTGTCGTGAGAGACAAACAGGAGCGATGTCCCCTGCTCTTTTAAGGTGCGGATACGCTCAAAGCTTTTGTGTTGGAAGTATTGGTCTCCTACGGAGAGGGCTTCGTCGATAATCAAGAGATCGGGGGTAAATGCCGTAGCGATTGCAAAAGCGAGCCGCATTTGCATACCGCTGGAGTAGATGCGGATCGGTTCCTCAAAATAGTCTCCGATTTCCGCAAAATCTCGAATTTCGTCCATAACCGCTTCGATTTCATGGAAAGAATACCCCATCAGCGATGCCGTGTGGAGAGCATTTTCACGGCCGGTGAGCTCGGGAGAAAAACCCATTCCCAATTCTAAAATGGCGGCGATTTTTCCATGACGCTCGATCGTCCCCTGAGTGGGGGGGATAATGCCGACAATCATTTTGAGCAGCGTACTTTTCCCTGCCCCGTTTTGCCCGACAATCGCTATCGTCTCTCCCCGCTGCATGGAAAACGTAATGTCTTGAAAAATCGTATGAAACTCTTTGGATTTGAGGGAGGGGAAAAACCATGAAGCGATACGGCGCCATTGCGACGTGTAGTGGAAATATTTTTTGGAAACCCCCGTGACGCATACAATACTCATAGAACCTCCATCATTTCATTTTTCGCTTTTGAGAGCAATCCAAACGCAATAAACAGGGCAACCAACGAAATAGAGAGTACGATCACTGCTGAGGAGAACGACGGAGGGATTTTGTACAAAAAGACATTATGATACATCGACATCAGATGATAGAGGGGGTTAAACAAAAAGTATTGATGATACTGCTGGGGGATGATCGAAAGGGTATAGACGATCGGGGTAAACCAATATCCAAACTGGAGAAAAATCGGCATCACCTGTGCGACATCCCGTATAAAGACGTTTAAAACACCCAAAATCAATCCGACTCCCAATGCCAAAAGGGTCGTTACCAGCGTCAAAAAGGGGATCCACAGAACCATCCACCCCATCGTATGATCGAGAAAAAAGAAAATAATCATGACCGACAGCAATAAAAAGAGGTGGTTAAGCCATGCCGAACCTATCGAAATCAAGGGAAACGCCAAAATAGGGATCGACATTTTTTTAATCAAGGAGGCATTGTCCCCATACAATGTGAGGAGGCGCATCAGAATATCGGAAAAGAGTGACCACGCGGTAATCCCCGTGACCAGATAAAGGGCGTAGGCATGTGTATTGTTAATGCCGGGCAGTTTTGAGCTCATGATAGAGGAGAGGATAAAGGCAAAAATGGCGACCTGAAGCATCGGGGCGATCCCCAGCCACAACAGACCCAATTTACTCCGCGACAACCGGTTCGACAACTCATTTTTTATCGACGAGACGATGAAGAAACGGAATTTCCAAATCTTTTTCAACTCCATTATTGGGACCTCTTTGCATTGGAAATAGAGACTAAAAGCTCTTGCAGCTGACGCTGCGAATCGTCCCACGTTTGGATAAAGGGGGGAGGGAGAGATTCTGACTCAGGGGGATTGAGCCGTGAATCGGACGCCATCATCCTCCGTATTGCCGAAACAATGGAGTCTACTGAAGAAGGATCGGCATACCATGCGCAGTCTCCTCCCACTTCGGGCATTGAGCTCAATGATGACGTTATAACGGGAATACCGCTTCGGATCGCTTCGGCAACGGGCATGCCGTACCCCTCATACAAAGAGAGATAGAACAATGCGCTCGCACCATTGTATAGAGAAGGGAGATCGTCTTGGGAAACGTAACCCAACCGCAGGATCATCCGTTGCTTCTCCAACGGAGCGATCAGCGGTTCCAAGTCATCGCTCAGCCATCCCGAAGCCCCGACCAAAACCAATGGGAATTTTTCGCGCACTTCCCGCTCCAACTCTCCGTAGGCCAATACAATGTTTTTTAGATTTTTTCGCGGTTCGATCGTGGCCACGCTGAGAAAGTAGGTGGAGGGAAGCAAATACTTCTGACGTACCGGTTCGACCTCATCGTGACTGCGGGGATGAAAATCGGCTGAAGTGCCCGGAGGGATAATGGCGATTTTTTCTTTCGGTATCCCAAAAACATTCTGAATTTCATCCTGCGAGAACGTTGAAATCGTTAAAACGGATGCCGAATTTTTGAGCGCTTTTTCCAGCCCCCCCTTAAACGCGTTCACCCGGTCTACGGGGTGAAACTGCGGGTAACGGACATACGATAGATCATAGACGGTCACCATCGTCGCGCCCTCAAAATGCAAGGGGAGATAATTGGTCTCCCAGTAGACATACCCCTCAAGAGCTGCCATTTTACGGCGGTGAATCCAATGCAATGACTTACGGTACGCCGCTCGGACACCGGGGAATTGAATCAGCTTTGTGAGCCATGACGATGTCGAAGCCGATACGGAATCGGGATGTAAAAGTTTGACAATCTCCTCTTTTTGCAGCCAGCGATGATAATAAAAGCCCTGAACGTCTTTTATCTGCGGATTTTGCAATAATCGGATCAACATTTCGCGAGTATAGTGCCCGATCCCCGTCAACGGCGGACGCAAAGGTGAGAGATTGACAATAAGTGAAATGGGGGTTTCTGTATTCATTGCCTTTATTTTATCATAATAGATAGTTATAAAGAGTTTTTATACCGGTAAAAGTGTAAAATATCGGTTCTATTTGAACCGTAGTAGAAAGGGGGTTAAGCGTGGTTTTTTCACCCGATAATCGACAAATTCTATCCTACAGCAGTGCTGCACGTGTTGCTGAAAAAACCGCCGTACAGATTCTGTCGGTTTTCCCCGACGGTTATGTTGCCCTAGGAAGCGGTACCATCACGGGGGCAAACGATGTCGTCACCGCAGCGCATGTCGTCTACAGCAGCGAGCATGGGGGAAAAGCGACCTCAACCCTCATCACCCCCCAACGGTTCGATACCCTCAAGCCTTTCGGCGCTGTCGCAGGAGTCCCCTCCAATATTCCTGAGGGATGGGTATCGAGCGAAAGCTACCCCTATGATTATGCCCTCATTACGATGTCGCGCCCCATCGGCTATTATACCGGCTGGGTCGATCTTGGGATTGTCAATACGTACAATGCTTCGCAGCTGACCCAAAGCTATGGATATGCCGGAGACCTCAGAGCCGGAAACTCCCTCATCTATACACCGGGAAGCGAGGGGGTTTTGTATGGAAATATACTCCGTTATTATGGGACGATGGACGCTGCAGGGGGTCAAAGCGGGAGCGGCATTTTATCCCAAGGCCCTGCCCCTACCCTCATCGGTCTTGTATCGCATGAAGACATTACCTATAACTATAACGGCATTCTCGCCATGACGCATAGCGTACGGACGGAACTCTCTTCATGGATGCAAAGCAATGACACTGCACTATCTCCACCCATCATCAGCGATGCTCCTCGAGACACCGTCGATACCCTCACACTCTTTTATTACGCTTTTTTGAATCGCGATCCTGACACACAAGGGCTCAATTATTGGGTTCAAACGGTTTTATCTGGGACACACATCGAGAGCGTGGCTACTTCGTTTTTTAACTCAACCGAATTTTCATCCTCGTCCGTCGCTTCACTCTCTAACCCCCTCTTTACCGATTATCTCTACAGCCATATTTTGGGGCGAAGTGC
The DNA here is from genome assembly GCA_030679635.1 of Sulfuricurvum sp. Classification (GTDB taxonomy): domain Bacteria; phylum Campylobacterota; class Campylobacteria; order Campylobacterales; family Sulfurimonadaceae; genus Sulfuricurvum. The sequence continues at coordinate 12,695 of JAUXSZ010000260.1, forward strand.
CGACCGTGCAGGACACGATTTTTGGGTACATGCTCTGGAACAAGGAGCCTTGCGCAGTGCATTGGCCTCCTCATTTTCCCAAAGCAAAGAGTATTATGAAGCGCACCGCCTCGATCTCTATGAGATTTGGCATCGTCACTACAACGATTTTGCGCTCGAAGCGTACGGAACAAACGAAAATGAAATTTTGGTTGCTGCCCAAGGGGAGAGTATGCTGTTTGGAGATGGGGGAAACGACACCCTCAACGGAGGCGTTTTGGACGATTATCTGTGGGGCGGAAAAGGAAATGATCTCCTTACGGGGGGGGAAGGGAGAGATTTTTTTGCCTGGGATGCAGCCGAAGGTATCGATACGATCACCGATTTTAATACCGCACAAGATACTCTTCGGTTGCGCTCGGACTTTAGCTGGAGCTGGGGAAGCTCCTCTCAAGGGTGGCTAGTGCTGCGTACTGCGGACGGCGAAGGGGTAGTTTTAACCGGAATTTCCCCCGATCAAAGCAATCTTATAACGATTATTCATGGATAATCATACCTTTTTAACCTCCCTGTTGGTATAATTGCTTACAGTGTAATTATGAGGATTAATAGGTGAAAAAAGCAATTATTACAGGGATCACAGGTCAGGACGGCGCTTATCTAGCAGAGTTATTATTGGAAAAAGGGTACGATGTTTACGGAACCTTTCGACGAACGAGTTCGGTCAACTTTTGGCGGATTGAAGAGCTTGGAATCGAGTCTCATCCGAACTTGCATCTGGTCGAATACGATCTGACCGATCAATCCAATACGATCCGTATGCTCATGGAAATTCAACCGGACGAAATCTACAATCTAGCGGCACAGAGCTTTGTAGGGGTTTCGTTTGACCAGCCGATTGCTACGGCCCATATTACAGGGCTGGGCCCCGTGCACCTGCTCGAAGCGATCCGAATCGTCAATCCTAAGATACGATTTTACCAAGCCAGTACGTCCGAAATGTTCGGCAAAGTACAGGAGATACCACAAAAAGAGTCTACCCCGTTCTATCCCCGAAGTCCTTACGGTGTCGCAAAGCTCTATGCCCACTGGATGTGTATCAACTATCGTGAAAGCTATGGCATTTTTGCCGCCAGCGGTATTTTGTTCAATCATGAATCTCCGTTGCGCGGGCGTGAATTTGTCACCCGTAAAATTACCGACAGTGTTGCCAAAATATCGTTAGGAAAACTTGATGTACTGGAATTGGGCAATATTGATGCCAAACGGGACTGGGGATATGCCAAAGAGTATGTCGAGGGGATGTGGCGGATGCTTCAGGCCGATATGCCGGACACCTATGTTCTGGCAACCAACCGAACCGAAACGGTACGCGATTTCGTTTCCATGGCGTTTAAAGCCATCGGAGTAACGCTTGAGTTCAAAGGAAGCGGAGAAAATGAAATCGGGATCGATACGGCAAGCGGCAAAACACTCGTTCGGGTCAATCCTAAATTTTACCGCCCCGCAGAAGTGGAACTTTTGATCGGTAATCCGGCAAAAGCCAAAGAGCTCCTCGGATGGGAACCGAAAACGACTCTCGAAGAGCTGTGTTCTATGATGGTCAAAGAGGATTTACGAAGGAATACCATTGGCTTCAGCTTCTAAGCGTCTGCTGATTACCGGCATCGAAAGCTTTACGGGGAGTTATATCCGTGATCTTTTCGAAAGTAGCGGCTATGAGGTACACGGTACCGCTTTGGGTACCGTCAAGAGCCCTCGTGTCTATCCCTGCGATATCACAAAGGCGAACGAAATCGATGAAATAATCGCCAACGTTCGTCCCGATGTCGTGATTCATCTTGCCGCGATCACATTTGTTCCTGATGGGGATTCGTTAACCATCTATGAGGTCAATCTTTTTGCCACGCTGAACCTTCTGAACGCCCTCATCAAGAACACGGTTTCCCTCACCAAAGTTATTCTGCCAAGCACCAGCAATGTGTATGGGAATATTGCGCTGGAGGCGATCAGCGAAAACGTCTGCCCTCAGCCCCTTTCTCACTACGCTTTGAGTAAATATGCCATGGAACAGATGGCGCGCAATTATTTCACCCAACTGCCTATCATCCTAGTCAGACCTTTCAATTATACCGGTGTAGGCCAGGCAGAACGGTTCGTAATACCGAAAATCGTGGCTCATTTTCGTACCAAAAAGAGTCTGATGGAACTTGGGAATATCGATGTTTATCGCGATTTTACCGATGTTCGCGATGTTGCCCGTGCGTATCTGCTCCTCGCAGAGTCTTCGCTAACCTCTGAAGTGATCAATATCGCGTCAGGAAAAGTCTACTCTCTGCGGGACATTATCACGATGGCCGAATCTGCCAGCGGCCATTTTTTGGACATTGTCATCAATCCTGAGTATGTGAGACCCAATGAGATCGAACGTCTTGGCGGGGACAATACCAAATTACGAAATCTCGGCTGGTCACCAACCGTTGGGATGGAAGAGACTGTCCGATGGATGGTTGCGCATGTCTAATTCTCGCTTAAAAAGGTAAACATTGAAAGAGGCTATTGCCAAATTTTTGCTCGTCGCTTTTGATGCAGTAATGATCTTCCTTTCCCTTATGGGAGCCTATTATCTACGTCATCTCTTTGCCGGTTATTTTGTGATCCCCCCTCCGCATGATATTGAGCCCTACCTTCATATGAGCCTTATCTATGGCGTTGTTTTCCTCGTTATGGCGTATGAGGGGATCTACACCAAACGGTTTGATTTTTGGCAGGAGCACAAACGGATTGTTCTCTCTCTCACCATCGCCTGTATTGTTGTTTTGGCTGTTTTGGCTCTTCAAAAAGAGGCTGATGGGTACTCTCGCTTTATCCTCCTTGCCTCATTTGTTATTATGTTTATCTTGATCCCCACAGAAAAATTTATCATTAAACGGTGGCTCCGTCAGATAGGGCTGTGGCGTCGAGAAGCATTCGTATTAGGGGAAGATCCGTTTTTTGAGCACCACGTGTTTGATAATCCCTATTTGGGGTATGTCCAAGGGGACGCACAGAGCTCAAAGACCCTCTTTATCGCGTCAGACTATCGACAGCCGCGTGAAATCGAAACGATTTTGGATAGGAGTGTCAATCGCAATCAAGAGATCATCTTTATCCCTCTGATCAAAAGTTATGATTTTTCCGATTCTTTCATCATCCATCTCTTTAATGCCCGTACCAACCTCGTCGTATTGGAGAACAAACTTCTCAACCGTTTTAATCAACTTCTCAAAGGGGGAAGCGACTATCTTCTCTCCCTGCTACTTCTCCCCCTTATCCTCATCGTCATGGCGTTTATCGCAAGCCTTATCAAACGGGAAGAGCCAAAAGGGAGTATTTGGTTTACGCAGATACGGATGGGACGCGAGGGGAAACCTTTCATCTGTTATAAATTTCGGACGATGCGAGAAAACAGCGACGCATTGCTCGAAGAGTATCTCAACAACCATCCCGCCGAAATCAGCAATTATGCTATTTTTCACAAATATGAAAATGATCCGCGCATCACCCGTATCGGAAATTTTTTGCGCAAGACATCGCTTGATGAGCTTCCCCAAATTTTTAACGTACTGCAAGGTGAGATGAGTCTTATCGGACCACGCCCCTATATGCCCCAAGAACGCGAAAAGATCGGTGAAAAAATTTCAATAATATTAGCGGTAAAACCGGGGATCACGGGTCTTTGGCAAGTTTCAGGACGAAGCGAAGTCGATTTTATAAGCCGTATAGCGCTGGATGCATGGTATGTACGAAACTGGAGTCTATGGACCGATTTTGTTATTTTGGTTAAAACGGTTAAAGTCGTATTGTGGCGTGAGGGAGCTTTATAAAAGTGGTGCCGGCACGAGGACTTGAACCCCGGGCCTGCTGATTACAAATCAGCTGCTCTAGCCAACTGAGCTATGCCGGCATGTGTGAAGAGAATTGTAGTCTATTATTGCTTAATAAAAGCCTACCTTCAACGATAGGCTATCATTTACCTCGTGCAGCCAATCCCAACTTGAGTGCTTTTTCTATCTGCTCTTTAAAACGTTGATTGGTAGCAATAAGGGCTTTTTGAAAACGTAAAATCATTTTCGAATCGGTATTGGGGTGTATACAAAGATTCTCCAGCAAAGACTCATAGGCACCAATACCCCTCTGCCCATCACTAATTTGGCAATAGCACTCAATGATTGTATCCACGGCACGATTGAGCTCCTCATTGCTTGCGGTCACACGGTTGATCACCCTCTTCATCGTCTCAAACGTCACTGCCGTCTCCGCGTTAGAATGAACCGCTTTTTTGGAACGCCCCATAATGACATACGCCGTCACCAAAACGATAAATACAACGAGCAAGCTCACCATCATTAAAATTAACGTTGTTTTATCCATAAGAATCGCTTTTAATTAAATAGTGAGAAGATTGTAGCGTAATTTTAAATAGGAGATGAAGAACTCCCGCCGTACGCGGGAGAGGAATGAAATGAAATGATTAGAAGTGGAACTGAGAGGTTACTTTGAAACGTGTATCGGTATAATCACTCAATGCAGATCCATACGTATCTTTTTGAACCGCAAATCCAACTTTTGTTGTATTACCGCGTAGGTACCAGTTGACCCCTGCGATTTTAGACGTTAGATCGTAACCATCTGCACCCTTAAACTTATCCCATGACTCATAACGATAGAATGGTGCAACAAAACCAAAGTCCGTAAAGACATACTCACCATGCGTATACCAACCTGTTGATTTACCGATTGTTTTTGCGCCAGCAGCTGTCCAGTCTTTAACTACGCCATCAAATGCAAAATACTCTGCTGAAATAGACGCGCCCTTATAGTGAGCCGATGCTTCAAGATTGACTAATTCATGATCAACCTCTGTTGCCACAGTACCTGGAACCGTTTGTGTAGTTTTGATATTACCCGTTTTCCAATAGGCGGCACCCACTGTAAAGTGTTGTCCCTGACCCATATAGGTTTCTGTTAATTTTGTCTCTTCCCATCCGTCAAACGGAGAAAGTTTAAGCTTACCACCATAGAAAAAGTTTTGGGACACAACCGATCCTTTAACTTTTGTACTATCGTTTAATGTAACACCCTAAGCATCTTTGAATGCTCCTGAATAAACACCATCACCCGCTGCCACTTGATAATGTACTTTTTTCTCCCAGTCACCATACATCTGAGCATTCGTACCACGACGGTTGTGAGTAATGAACTGTGCCGCTTCATCCGCTACGTGTGGACGATCGTAATGAAGATTGTGCGCAGATTTTGCTGTTTCAGAACGTGAAACGTCGATTTTACCACGGTAAAGTTTGAAATTGACCAAAGAAGTATCAAACGGTTTACTGATATTCAAATACGCATCCCCGACATTAAAGGTTTGCTCACCCTTATCTTCTGCATTCGCATTATCATTACGCATATCCATAACAAATGACGTATGCTTGTCAAAGCCAGCTTCCACTTCCAAACGAACACGACGCATATAGGCATCATTCGTTTCTAGTGTATCTTTTGTTGGACTAGCATAATCTTTTAGACGATTTTCGAACGTTGACTGAAGACGAACACCAAACTTCATGTACATGTCTTTGTTATCTTTTGACTTGATCTTCATGTTTGGACCAGTTTCTTGTCCCAAAATGAACTTCGGTGATTTTGGGTCAATGGAGGTTATAGATCCTTTTTCTGCATCTTGATATTCTGCAAGGTTTGACGCTTGTTCACGATCACCCATATCAACCGTTTTCGCATCAACGAAATCGCCCATCTCAACACGCCCTTCTCCAGCGGTTGTAAATACTTGACCTGTTTTAGGATCACTGAAAAGGGTCATGCTTTCTGCATAAGCGGCACTGGTAACGATTGTGGCAGCGAGGGCCGACAAAACTACTTTTTTCATTTGTTATCACTCCTGATTATTAATAACAACATTGTAAGAAAAGAAGGTTACATGAATGTTACATTACGAAATGGTTACGATGCGGCAAATGGATAGAAAACAGTTTGGGAAGGATGAAAATACAAAGCCCGAGTGCGTACGCTAAAACGGGCTTTAAAGGAGAGGAGAATTAAATGAAACGAAAAAAGCGCCCCGTAGGGCGTGGAGAATTAAATGAAGGAGAAACT
>JAUXSZ010000234.1 GCA_030679635.1 Sulfuricurvum sp.
TCCTTCTCCTTGAAGCTTTTTTGCCAAAAGATCTGAAAATTCGATACCGGTAACTTTCCAGCCTTTTGAATGCATTTGTTTGAGATAGGTTCCTGAAGCACAACCTATTTCTAAAAGGGTTCCTTTGGAATAACGTGGTGGTATGCATTTATCATTAATTTGAAAAAAATGCTTGATCAAAAATCTTTTGAACGTGGATAGCTTTTTTGCATTTAATAAAGGTTGCGATGATTGCTGATAAGGGCCGTATCCTTCGGGATAGTAATAACAGATAGTTTCTGGTGTTGGTCGAGGATAGGTGCGAACTAAATTACATTTTGTACATTGCACGATATTAAAGACACCCTCTAGATTTTGCAGGGTGTCCTTAGCATTATTTATAATGATAGTATGTTTGCTCTCTCCGCATGGACAATCGGGGTATTCAAATTTTACATCACTGAATTGCATAGTGTTCTCTTTGGAATATTTATTTTTATATTTTGATTATGATTTATGCGCATAAATCAATATCCTCGGCCCATTGCGTTCATTACGGCGTTCTGCTATCTCGATGTGGGTAAATCCGTTGTTTTCTAAAATTTGCAAAATATCTTTTTCTAAAAGCCATTTTGCATGGTCGTGCATCCCTGCGAAAGGAGCTGCGCGCCCAGCTTCATGATATTTTTTATATTGATAATGTACACCTTGGACCGTATAGGAATGCAAGGTTTCATTTTCAGTAGCTATATGAGTATCAAGCATAATAATAGAACAGTGGGGGAGAATATCATTGAGATGCTCAATGGGATCAGTGAGATGATACAAAACACCAACATGGTGAAGTACATCAAAAGTCAATGCTGGATCATTTGGAAAAGATTGTTCCAGATCTAAATGAAACACGGTGGGTTTATATCCAAACATTGAAGTTCGGATAATTGTTTTTACAACATGTTCAATGCGCGAATCAATAGCCGTGACCTGATCTGAAAATTGTGATAGCGCAACTGTATGATTCCCTTCAAAGCATCCAACTTCAAGGATACGAAGATTGTGCAAAGGATAACGACGATCTAGTTCAATAATCCTCGGATCCGGAATATTTTCAGGAGCAGATCGTTTTTTTGAAGAGTATGGTTTTCCAAAACGTCTTCCTGATATATCATTTACATAGGATGCCCAGGGTAGAAGATTATTGAGTATGGCTAATTCTTTGTCTGGTAAATTATCTATATATTTAATATGTTTGAAAGTCTGATCGTCATTTTGTTGAGTTTGTTTTCGTCGTTTTAGCCAAGCAAACATTTTTTCCCTTTTATTTTTTCCCATTGAAAAGTGAGATTTTACCACATGACAATTGATATATCTTTTCGCACCCCTCAATCGTACTTAACCGATGCGCAATAATTATCAATGTCTTCTGTTCACATAGTCTATAAATTTCTTCCATAATTTTCGCTTCCGTCTCAGTATCCAGCGCACTGGTGGCTTCATCTAGAACTAAAATTTCGGGATTGTTATAGAGTGCACGTGCAATGGCGATCCGTTGACGCTGACCGCCGCTGAGTTTGATTCCTCCGTCTCCTACTCTAGTATGTATCCCTTCGTGGTGAGATTCCAAAAATTCCAGAATGTTGGCTTGCTGAAGAACTTCTTTGATTTTTTCTTCATCGATTTTCGTACTGAAAGCGACATTCTGCGCTACGGTACCGTCAAAGAGATAGATGCTCTGAGGGATATATCCAATTTTTGAACGCCATGCTTTGATAGTGCTCTCATCAAGAGGTATTCCATCGACCGTTATAGTCCCATTTTTAGGGCGGTATAGCCCGATTATAAGATCGACGAGAGTTGATTTTCCGCTGCCGCTCTCACCGATAAAAGCGATTTTCTCCCCTTTGTGAAGGGTAATGGTAACATCGCGCAGAATGGGTTTGTGCGCATCATATTCGAAATCGACATGATTTAATTGAAGCGAGTGTTCAAAGACGATGGGATTATCTTCGAGGTTTTCGGGATCGTACATCAGATCATTGTGGATAATATCGAGTGAGCTTTTGTAGAAAAGGATCTGATTATAGCCTGATAATATCCGATTGGCTGATGGCATCAGACGATATAGCCCCAGTACAAACATCGAGATGAGCGCCAACGCACCGGAAATATTGGTTTGGTATTTATAGACGAGGTAGATCACCATGAAAATAATTATCCCAAATCCTAAAGCTTCTAAAAAAAGGCGCGGGAAATGGGTAAGGGTCTCATTCCGAATATTAGCAAGGGCATAGCCGGCACTGGCGCGATCAAATTCTCTAAGCACGGGCTCAGTATTGGAGGTGAGCTTCATCATCTTGAAATTACCGAGGCTACTCTGGATGATCTCAAAAAACTTTTTTTGGTGCTCTTCTCGATTTACCCCTGCTTTTTTGATCGCACGGGATACGGTTGTGATTAGAAATAAAGCATTTGCGACCAGAATTACACTGATTAAAAGGGTGATCTTCCAGTTGACATAAAGCATGATGGAATAGATAAACACCACAACAAAGATTTCACTGAGCATCAACAAAAGGCCGGAAATGAGGGTTGTCATATTTTGCGCTTCGTTGATAATGGCTTTGCTGAGTTCTGCACTATTTTTATCGATGAATGTTCGGTAGCTCATTCCGAGATAATTTTCAAACAACCGATATGCGATGAGGTGATATCGCCCTTTTGAAAATTTGGCGAGGAGGTAGAAGTAGCCAATGTTGAGAAGTGAACGTAAAAAGTAAAAGAGAAAAAGAATGGTTCCCGTCGCTATTATAAAATCAATATCATTGGTAAAATCAAGAAATTGATAGATGTGTTCAAGATACTCATTTGTATGAATATTTGAAAAATCACTGGCAACATTTATAAAAGGAAGTATCACGGCAACGCCGACCATCTCTATCATCGAAACGGCAATCGATATAATGATCAAAAAGGCTAAAAAACGTTTGTCGTGTTTGGTAAGGATAGAAAAAAGTTTGGAGAAAAAAAGATGCATAGAACGTTAAAAACAGATCGTGTTGAATTTTCTGATAATCGTGATGTTTTCTTTAAAAAAGTCTAGGACAACTTGTTTTTGAGGGACAGAAATAGGTATCATCCAGCAGACTCACTTCAATTACATTTTAAAGCTAAGATAATAACGTATAATTACAAAAAAAGAGAGAGGAACGCGATGGGCCGCATCGATAATGCTACTTTTTATCAGGCATCAATCGCTGAGTACGGATTGAATGCACGAGGCGTTCATTGGCATTCTCGCGAAGCTCAGGAGATCCGTTTTGATCAGTTATTGGCATTGCTGCCATCGGATGCACACGAGATTATCGATGCCGGATGCGGATTTGGGGATCTTTACGTGTATATGGATGGATGCGATAGAGGAATATCCTATGTTGGATTGGATGCTTTGGAGGTGATGGTTGCCGAAGCTACGGTACGCACATCGCAACCGATTTATCAGTGCGACATTCTGCATGACCCTCTCATAGAGGGAGAGTTCTACCTTTGCAGTGGGGCATTGAATATTTTGACCCGTTATGAGGCGCATCGATTTATTCGGCGGTGTTATGAAGCCTCAGGCCGAGGGATGATCTTCAATTTTTTAGAGGGAGAGGATAGGTCCATGACCTATAACTATCTCAGCTCAAGCCAGATTCAAGCTTTGGGACACCATTTGGATGCGCGTATGGAGTTTCGCTCAGGATATTACGGAGATGATTGTACGGTGGCGTTTTATAAGGAAGCCTTTTAATGTGCGGAGTTTTTGGAATCATCGGTGACTATTCAGCTGCAAAAGCGCGTGCAGCACTCGCTACTTTAGGCCACCGTGGGCGCGATCACTGTGGGATTTATGAGAAAGAGGGGCTTTTTTTGGCCCATCAGCGCCTCTCTATCACCGATACGCATGAGCGTTCCCATCAGCCGATGCGCCATAAAGAGCTCTTGCTCAGTTTTAACGGAGAGATTTACAACCATCGTCAGCTGCGTGAAGAACTGGAAGGATATTCGTGGCAGACGCACAGCGATGCGGAAGTGATTCTGGCAGCGTATGAACGGTGGGGAATCGAATGCCTCCATCGGTTTGAGGGGATGTTTGCGTTTGCCCTCATTGATGGCGGAAAAGTTTATTTGGTGCGTGATCGCTTCGGGAAAAAGCCGATGTTTTATCATCATGCGAACGAAGCATTGATTTTCGCTTCGGAGATTAAAGCCATCAAACCCTTTTTGACCACGGTGCAAATGAATGAGGATGCGATGCGCTCCTACCTCAGTTTTTTAGCCCCTGCGCCACCGCATACGTTTTATCGGGGGATCGAAAAGCTCGAATCGGGGGAGTGGCTGTGTTTTGAGGATGGTCGTCTGCAAAAACATCGTTATTACGATCTGCTGGATATCCCCTCCTCCTCTATAACGAGCTATGATGAAGCGCTGAGCGTCATAGAGAAAGAGCTTCACCGATCGGTGGCGATGAGAGTGGAATCGACGCAATCCACGGCGGCGCTGCTTTCAGGGGGGATAGACAGTGCCTTGATTTGTGCGATCGCCGCACAGCAAGGGGAAAAATTACCGGTGTTTACCCTCGGATACGATGAATACAGCGGTTATGACGAGCGGGCGAATGCGAGAGAGAGTGCGAAAGAGCTTGGGCTGGAACATACCGAAGTGGTGATCGGACAAAATGATTTTATCGATCGTCTGGACAGCGTTCTCGACCATATGGACGAACCTCTGAACGACCCTGCCGCAGTTCCTTTGTATCTTCTGTTTGAAGCCATTGCCAAAGAGGGGCATAAAGTTGTCCTCAGCGGGGAGGGATCAGACGAACTTTTTTTAGGATATCGACAATATTTTGAGTATCTGGATATCGAAAAAGCATCGTCTCTGCACCATAAAAACTGGCTCAAAAAGTATTTTCACAGCCATTTCTCGATGAACCGTGAGTGGGAGTGGTATAAACGGATTTTTGACGACACCCTTTTGTTCCGTACGTCGGGAGAAAAGTTTACCGACATGCAGCAGAATCTTTTACTGCGGCGTAATGTCCGGGATAACGAATCACTCCGTTTTTTGGAACCGTATCGTAGAACATTTGAGAAAAGTTCGCATACCCATCCGGCGCAATGGTACAGTTCGATTGATCTAAAACTGTTTGTCGGAGAGCATTTTTTGACGAAACTGGATCGGGTCTCGATGGCGCATACGCTTGAGGCGCGTACCCCCTTTTTGGATCATCGTTTGGCGCAAAGTGTCTTTGCAATGGCGCCTGAGCTACGAATAGGGGAGGGGGGGACAAAATATCTGCTCAAACAAGTTGGACAGAAGTATCTGAGTGAGACCATTTTGAATCGGAAGAAAAAAGGGTTTGCAAACCCCTATATGGAGTGGCTGATCGCATCGGGAAAAATTGATTTAATCAAAGAGGTGAATGATCAAACGGGGCTTTTTCACACCGAAGAAGTTGAAAAATACATCCAGCTGGCCCGTCGAGGAAAGTTTAAACAGCATGTCTGGGGGCTGTATGTTTTAAGCCACTGGATAAAGCGGGAGCTTTTATAGGGGTACGGCTATTTTTCAGTATCCTCGATTATTGGAAACCTAAAAGTTCACTCAATAGGATAAAAGGGAAAGAGATGGGGGAAAAGCCTCGAAAGAGAGACTTTGGTAATATTATTAGAGGTTATTCGCTTTTTTGTAGTCGATAATCATCGCATACGCTTCATCTTTAAGCAATAATTTTTCTTTTTTGAGGTCTTCTAGCGCTGCGTCTGTCATGGGTGTTTCGCCATTTTCAGCTTTCGTAATTTGATCATCAAGCGCATTGTGCTTGTCGAAAATTTTCAAAAAGTGAGCGTTTGTTACGTCGTCTTCTTTCATATGGGTAATAACATCACGGTATTCATGTAGCATGGGTGTTCCTTAAAGGATGGATTTTTGGAATTTTACCACTTATTCTTTTAAAATGCGTGGAAGTGTGATTCCCTCTTGCCCTTGATACTTGCCGCTTTTATCTTTGTAGCTTGTTTCACACACTTCATCACCTTGCAAAAAGAGGACTTGGGCAATCCCCTCATTGGCGTAGATTTTAGCTGGAAGAGGAGTCGTATTGGAAATTTCGATGGTGATATGCCCTTCGAACTCAGGCTCAAACGGGGTGACATTAACAATAATACCACAGCGCGCATAGGTCGATTTTCCTAAACAAATGGCGAGGACATCACGAGGGATTTTAAAATACTCAACAGTTCGTGCCAACGCGAATGAATTTGGGGGGACAATGCAAACATCACCGACAAAGTCAACAACATTCGCATCATCAAAATGTTTGGGGTCGACAACCGTGGAATTAAGATTGGTAAAAATTTTAAATTCATTGGTCACACGAATGTCGTATCCATATGAGCTAAGGCCGTAGCTGACGACTCCAAGCCCTACTTGATCTTCACAAAAAGGGGTGATCATCCCCTCGTTTAATGCCATTTTTCGTATCCATCCGTCGCTTTTGAGACCCATTGACTTATCCATTGTTAAAATATTTTGTGGTAGTATAACACATCTATTACCCTACTTTTAGGAGCCATTACCTTATGGATATGAAACAAATTAAAAGCCTTTTGTCAGATTTTGATGCAAGCGGTTTGTCAAAATTGAAAATTACGCAAGAAGCATTTTCGATCGAACTCGAAAAAAATACAGGTGTTGTTATGGCACCTATGATGGCAGCACAAGTTGCCGCTCCTGCTGCAATGCACAGTGATATTGCAGCTGTCTCCAATGCCGCGTCTGCTGTTACTGGTGATGCAATTCTATCACCCATGGTGGGAACGTTTTATTCAGCTCCTTCCCCTGATTCAGCACCGTTTGTAAAAGCAGGAGACCGAGTGAAAAAAGGTCAAGTCATTGCCGTATTAGAGGCGATGAAAATCATGAATGAACTCGAAGCAGAATTTGATTGTAAAATTATCAGCGTTTTGATTTCGGATGGACAAGCGGTTGAATACGATATGCCACTTTTTGCGGTTGAGAAACTTTAATCATGGCAGAAATCAAACGTATTCTTGTTGCAAATCGAGGTGAAATTGCTCTTCGGGCTATTCG
>JAUXSZ010000236.1 GCA_030679635.1 Sulfuricurvum sp.
GGATCACTGAAAAGGGTCATGCTTTCTGCATAAACTGCACTTGTAACGATTGTGGCAGCGAGGGCCGACAAAACTACTTTTTTCATTTGTTATCACTCCTGATTATTAATAACAACATTGTAAGAAAAGAAGGTTACGTGAATGTTACATTACGAAATGGTTACGATGCGGTAAATGGATAGAAAACAGAGCTGGATTCCCGCCTTCGCGGGAATGACAGGTGGAGCCCGAGTGCGTACGCTAAAACGGGCTTTAAAGGAGAGGAGAATTAAATGAAACGAAACAAGCGCCCCGTAGGGCGTGGAGAATTAAATGAAGGAGAAACTTATTTAGTTTCAGCCCAGTATTGACGGACAAGATTTGAGGTCTCAACCGGTAGTGCGATGTAGCCTAATTTTTCAGCCGCTTTGTCCCCATTTTTAAATGAGTAGTCGAAGAATTTGATAACTTCAGCATTGCTTTCCGCTGTTTCTCTTGGCATCAAGATAAACGTTGCCGCAACGATCGGATAGGCGCCGTCTTGTAGTACAAGTGAGCTGTAAAAATGGTCTTTTTTGCTCCATTTTGCTTGTTTAACCGCAGCTTGGAATGTTGCTTTATTCGCAACTACCCATTTGCCTTCGGCCGTTTGCAATGTAGCCGCAGAGAGATTGTTCTTCTCTTTGTACGAGTTTTCGATGTAACCGATAGAGTAAGGAGTTTGCTTGATAAGGTTGGTTACACCCTCGTTTCCTTTTCCGCCGACACCGGTTGCCCAGCCGATCGCTTTACCCGTACCGAATTTGCTTTTCCACATTTTAGAGGCTTCGCTCAAATAGTCGGTAAATACATAGGTAGTCCCTGATCCGTCAGATCGGTGAGCTACGATGATTTTTTCTGCCGGAAGTTTTACCCCTGCATTGTCAGCAGCGATTGCAGAGTCGTTCCACATCGTGATCTTGCCGGCGAAGATGTCGGCAACAACGCTGTTTTTGAGTTTTAGTTTCTCATCCGCAACACCCGGAAGATTATGCGCCACAACGATGGATCCGATAACCGCAGGGAACTGTGTCAATTTTGCTTTGTCAAGCTCTTTTGGGGTCATTGGCGCATCCGTAGCACCGAAATCAACGATACGCTCAGAGATTTGCTTGATACCGCCGCCTGAACCGATGGATTGGTAGTTGACACGGGTATGGGTCGCTTTTTGGTAGTTGTATGCCCAGTCGTAGTAACATGGAGCCGGGAAAGTAGCTCCCGCTCCGTTGATTTTATCCGCAGCGATCATTGATGTCGCCGCAACTGCCGCGATTAGAAGACCTTTGGTCATTTTCGTTAGCATCTAGTGTCCTTAGTGGTTTTTTTAATCTCGTCATTGTACTGGGACTTGGTAACAAAAAGGTTACAGAGTATGGTAAACTATTGTAATCAAATGGTGATGATAGAGTACTACAATCCCATTATTACGTTTTAATAAAAGGCTTTAATATGCTCCCACGCTACGAAAACAAACTCAACGAAATCCGCACTCAGCTCTCAAACTTGGTCGCCTCCATCATTCTTGCCAACGAAGAGACGTTAAGTGCCTTTGAAACCAATCAAAACACTCTCTATGAAAGTGCCAAAAACCATCTTAAAAACATCCAAGCCGATGCTAACAAAATCGATAACGAAGTGATAAAAACCCTCGCCCTATACGGTCCAGAAGCGGAAGAGCTCCGTCTCCTCGTCGCCTTTTTGAAAATGACCAACGAGTTTGATCGTATCGGCGAGAACATGAAAAAATACAACAGCCGCATTCAAGAGCTTTGCCGCGGCGAATGCGATATCACGGTAATGATCCCCTCTATCGTTCAGCTCCAAAAAACAACCCTCAATGCATTGCATTACATCCATAATTATTTAGAGTCGATCCATACGTCGGATGCGGAAGAACTTTTCCGTAAAGTATCGGTTGAAGAGTCCAAGAACGATGATCTCTTTTCTATTATCGAAAAAGATCTTCTGAACCTCATCGTCAACTCAAGCGAACTCTCTGCGGATTACGTAAAAGTGCTTGCGACGTTGCGCAAACTCGAACGAACGGGTGATCGAACCGTCAACATTGCCTCACTTCTCCTGTATGCCCAAAAAGGGGGAGAGATTCAGCTGTACGTGTAATTTTTCAAGACGAAAAAAGAGGATAGGAACCCGACGTGAATGCACTCATACTTATCGTTGAAGACGAAGAAGATATTTTAGAGCTTATGGAGTTCAATCTGGCCAAAGAGGGGTTTGAAACGATTGGTTTTCTCAATACCAAGCGGGTAGCCGAAGTGTTGCGTGAAGAAAAAGTCGATCTGATTTTAATGGATCGCAACCTTCCGGGAACGGAGGGGAGCGAATACATTTCCTCGTTACGACGCAGTGGGAATAACACCCCCGTTATCTTCATCAGTGCCAAAGACAAAGATGAAGAGATCGAGCAGGGATTTGAGCGGGGAGGGGATGATTATCTGACAAAACCCTTTAGCATGAAAGAGCTGATCTTGCGGGTCAAAGCGATTTTGCGCCGTACCCAAAAAACTTCTAACGAGGGAAATCTCACCTACCGTGACATCACCATCAATCCAGCTTCCCGCACGGTCATCATAGAGAACCATCCCGTAGAACTGACCAAACTCGAATTTGATTTGCTGCATGCGCTGATGAGCAACCAAAACATCGTGCTGGACCGCGATTATCTCCTCGAACATGTCTGGGGAGGCGATGACATCTACCAAGATCGAACGGTCAATGTCGCGATCAATCGGCTCAAAGAAAAAATTGATCCCGATAAAAGCAAAGATTACCTCAAAACCGTCAGGGGCATCGGGTATACCCTGTGTTAAAAATTCATCAGCTTTTTTTCCTAAACACACTGGCTCTTTTTGTCGGAACACTTTCTATCGCTTCCGTTGTCGGCTACTATACCCTCAAAGAGATGATCGTGGATGACACTATCAATCACCTTAAAAAAACCCTAGAATTGGTTGCCACAAAGTCCAATCAATCTCCCAACGCAGATCACTATGCCAAAACCATCCACAATCAAACCGATTATCGAACCACCCTGTTTGACAGTGACGGAAAAACTCTCGCCGAAAGCGATATTGATAAGCGATCGGTAGATTCCGATCACAATCGTATCGAGATCATGCATTCCGCGATAGAACCGTATGGTGTAGCGCTGCGATATTCCAAGACGTTCGATGAGGATTATATTTTTGTTGCCAAACAGATCCCTTTTCAAGGTGATATTGCCGTTTTGCGTCTTGGAGTAACGCTGCATAGTGTTATGCAGTATTTTTACCTACTGTGGATCAAACTCGCGGCATCCTTTGCCCTTTTTATTGTTATTGCCCTCATCATCGCTTTTAAAATTTCCAAGAAAACACAATACGATATCGCCCAAATCACCCACTACCTCCACGAAATTTCGGCCAAAAACTATATGGCCGTCCTAAAGCCCGAATATTTTAGAGAATTTTTACAAATCACGCTGCTCCTCAAAAATCTCGTTAAGAAACTCCGTAACCGTGACAAACAAAAGCGCAAATATACCGCCAGACTGCGCCTCATCAACAAACAGCAAAACGACATTCTCTCTGCCATCAGCCATGAATTCAAAAATCCCATCGCCGCCATCGTCGGGTATACGGAGACGCTGGAAGAAGATGCCAATCTCAGCCTTGCCATACGTGAAAAATTTTTAGGTAAAATCCATTCCAATGCTCTTAAAATCAGTCACATGCTCGACCGTCTCGCTCTCTCGGTCAAACTTGAAAAC
>JAUXSZ010000241.1 GCA_030679635.1 Sulfuricurvum sp.
CAGTATTTTTATATCATTGACCGTAGCGGTAATAGCATTCACGCGGCGATCAAAATCGGCCTCGTCAATCGTTACGGTTTCATCGCCCCCTATGAGCAATTCCAGAGCCATCAGCGCCTTCTCTTTTTCGGCGCGAGCGACCGATAGATGCTCATCCGCTTCGAGCCATGAGGCTTTGAATCTCGATTCGTCGGCGTGCGTTTTCAATCCCACTTCCCGCATTTTCATCGCTTTGGTGTATTGCGCTTCGTAAAATTCAGACGATTTTTGTGCCGTATCGATCAGCTTTTCCAGATACGAAATCGTGGTATATCGGAGCCAAACCTGTTCTATGATGCTGTTTTCTGCAGACGTTTTTTCCGAAGCGGCCCCCTCTTCATTGTACGCCGCCGCTTGAGCAATGTGGCCGTTTCGCCCAAAATCCCACAACGGATAACTCCCGCTGACGTCGGCATGAAACGCATCGGTTTGACGCGTTGAGAGAATTCCGTTTGAGGGGATGACGACGGTTTTGGTCGGATAATACTCCCCATTCAGATCAATGCGGGGATACAATGCGGCTCCTGCGGCTTTCGTATCGGCTTTGGAACTCTCATGGCGAAGGGCGGATGCTTGCCTATCGGGGTGGGATTGCAACGCCATGGCGATGGCATCGTCAAGCGTCAACAGCTCGGCCTTGGCATTGAAAAAAAGAAGTAAAAGAGTCATTGTAATTTTCATCTGTAATCCACCCAATAATTACGCTAATGGTAGCACAAAAAAAGAGTTCAGTTGTTGATTCAGATCAATAATTTTTTCTTGATTTTTTCGATCCCTATGCCGATAATGATAAGAGTAATAAGGCCGATAAAAAGGGGTTCGAGAAGATAGAGCGTGAGATGCCCCTGTGTGACAATCAAAAAATTAGCACCTGCTGGGGGGTGAATGGTTTTTGTCCAGTGCATCAACATAATCGTCACTCCCAATCCTCCTCCAATAATCATCCAATCGTTATGGCCATAAAACAGCACAAGAGATCCGATAACGGTTGAAATCAGATAGCCGCCGAATATGTTTAACGGCTTGGAAAAGGGGCTGTTGGGTGCACTGAAAAGCAAAACGGCCGTTGCCCCAAAAGGGGCGATCACCATCAGTGTCTGGGCTTTTTGAGCAATAAGCCCGATGAGGGAGAGGCCTATAAATGCCCCAATTCCTGCGAGGATACTTTCAAAAAGATGAAAATTTCTTCTTTTTTTAGCGTTGTGCATACAACTCTTGTTCGCGCTGCATTAAGACATTAGCAAGAAACGTATAGGCTTCTACCCATGCGTTTTTACGATCCTCGGTAAATGCTTCCCCTAATACGTCGCCCATTGCGGTGATGAGTGCATCGGCAACCATAGGATAGTGGCTCGGCTTGACGTGTGTTAGGACGTGTGACTGTGCCATTTTTTCAACAGCTTTTCCCAATACAGCAAGATTGTCGATATTTGCGGCAAACGCGGCAATGGCCCCTGCGAGTTTTTTGTGCTGATCTTTATCGGCATTGTCGAAAAGGGGTTTTGTCTCCGGATATTTTGAAAACAAAATTTCATACATGCGTGTCGTTACGTTTTCGGATTCTTCATTGATCAAAGGGATGGTTTCTTTGACAGCGGCGATGGTTTCTTGTGATAAACTCATAAGGATTCCTGGTTTTAAAATTTGACAGATTTATAGCTTGTTTTTAAAAAAATAAAATTGACGTGGATCAATAAATGCCCTCTTTCATCCCGCTATACTCTTACAAAAGATAAGGAATAGATTATGAGAACTTTTACCGCCCAACCGCCAGTTGCGCCAAAACACGCTTTTTTGTCGCAGTCTCATCAGCCGTTTTTTCTATTTGGCGTTGCATGGGCGATTGTGTCGATGCTTCTTTTTATCCTCTCGCATAAAGGGGTTGTCTCTTTGACCATCAGCGAGATTGAATTTCACGTCTATGGGCTGACGTTTATTGTGCTGATACAGTTTTTTCACGGATTTTTATTTACAACCTTTCCCCGTTTTTGCATGAGTACGGCGATTCCAAAAGAGAGATACGCACCAATCGTTTGGCTCTATCAGATGTTCGCTCTCCTGTTCTTCGTGGGTGCGCTGACGTCGCCGTGGGTCGTTTTGATGGCCATGGCCGGTATCTTTTTTGCCCATTCGATGGCGTTTAAGGCACTGCTTTCGACCTATCAAACAGGAAAATCACCCCAAAAAAGTGACCCCTTCTGGATGCTGATCGCGCACGCTATTGGGATTGCAATGCATGCTGCTATGGTGGTTGCGTATGGGATGGAACTTTTAGATTTGTCGGTAAGGTTGGTTTCTCTGATCAGCCCCGTCATTGTGAATCTCTTTTTGATTTTTCTGACCTTCATCGCGGCACAGCGGATGATCCCTTTTTTCAGCCACTCGATGGAGATTCGCTCAACCCATTTTGTTGCGCGGGTGTTTGTTCTTTTAGTCGTTAAAACACTGTTGAATCTGTTAGAGATTCCTCTTGCCGAAGCTGCGGTGAGTCTATTGCTAGCAGCCTATCTTTTGAACGAATTTTTACGCTGGAGGCTCCCTCTTTTTCGTTCTGCCGCGATTTTATGGATATTATATTTGGCGCTGTTTTGGTTTCCTCTTGCGTTGTTTATGGGAGCATTGACTCAAGTTTCTGAAGTGGTCGCCTACCGATCGTGGCTGTTTGCAGAGACCCATTTGCTCGTGTTGGGCTTTATAACCACCGTTTTGATCGGGTTTGGAACACGGGTGACTTTGGGGCACTCAGGACAAACGCCTCATGCGGATAAACTAACGATCGTTTTGTTTGTTTGGACGCAAGTCGTGGTGTTATTGCGTTTCGGACTCTCTGCCGACACCGCCTTTGGAGGTATGCATGGATGGCTCTTTGATGCGGCGGGTGCCGGGTGGATTGTGCTGTTTGGCGTATGGGCTCTACGGTATGGGAAGATACTGGCTTTAGGGCGCTAGCTTTGCCGTATAGCCCGTTTGTGCAACACCGTTTTGCATACTTCGCAGGGTGACGGTCTCGTCGGTGATCACGAATGCCGTTTCGTTTTTAAAATTTACTTTGGCCTCTTTCACTCCCGGGACACCGAGAAGCGCTTTTTTAACGGCGAGGGTGCACGCGATGCAGTGCATCCCCCCGATATGGAGTTTCCATTCTTTCGAATAGGCAAGCGTAGCTAACAATAACAACCCCAGCGTTATTCTCCCCATATCAATCCCTCATAATAGGGATAAAGGAGGGCGGCGAGACTAAAGAGAAACAATCCCCAAAAAAGGGCTAAAAGGATTTTGGAAGTGAGGCTGGGTTCGCAGTCGCATTCGATCTGTTTTTTGATCACCATCCGGTAAAAACCGATACCCAGCATGATGACGGCGGCCGTCGTAAAGATCCATCGGTACTCTTCCAGAGCGGAAACGTTGATGATCCCCGCAAACGAGATTCCAAAAACCATAAAGAGCGTCGGAACGATGCAGCAGGAAGCCGACAAAAGGGCGGTTACCAATGCGCCCGATAGAACGAGAACGGCGCTTTTGCGCTCCTGCTGCATCATGAAGTCGACGGGATTCTCCTCCTCCGAGCGCTGAACATACCCCATCCCTTTTGTGATAACGAGGCGTGTAGCGCCATCCTCCAGAACCTCTTGCGTGAAGGTACAGTTTTGGGAGAGAGCAAAACGTTTGCAGTTTTCACGCCCCGAGAGGGTATTTACCTCTACTATGAGGGTTGCGTCTTCGGGAAGGGAATCCAGCGCTTTTTTGGTCTCCAGTACCGGTTTTGGACACTCCATGTCACGACAATTGAGGGTCATAGCGGCAATTTTTTGGAGATGATCGTATAGCGGTAGCGGGAAGGTTCAAAGGCATCGAGGTACTCGCCATCCACTTCGCCATACACGTAGCCAAAAGAGTCGAGTGTCCCCTGGGCATTGGCCGGATAGAGATCAAAATCTCGGGCATGATTGAACGCCATCCAGTTGTTTTCCCAAAAGCCGAAAAATTTATCGGCAAGTTCTCGGGCACGTTTGGATGTCGGATCAATCTCTTCTTTGAGGACCAGTTTGGTAATGTCGGCGGGATCGCACGGTATCCATCCTATTGTGGGGATGAAAAACTCCATCTTGCAGTGTTGGGATTTGGTAATATCTTCTTTCGCTCCAAAAGCCGCCGAGAGGCGTGAGGGTCCGATCCGAATCCCCATCACTTCGCGTGCGGGAATACTCGATGCCCGCATCAAGGCGACGCACAGCGCCGACATATCAAGGCATTTTCCCCCCATTCTCCCCTCTTTTTCGAGCTGGGAGAGCATGGCATTGGGACTGCCGACGCCGCATCCGTGGACACTCTCATCGCGGTAGCTGTTGGCAATAATCCAGTCGTAGATTTTACGGGCTTTTTTGAGAGGATCCTTCTCGTTTCCGACTATTTTTTGAGCAGTTTTGGCAACGGTACCGTCGGTCGGGATATGGACTGTTGGGGCTAAAAACTCTTGGCTACTCTCTACTTCATCGGGACAGACCCGTTTGCGTTTGAAATCGCATTGGCGATCGTGCAGGGCGACTCTCATCGTGAGGTTCAGCGTTTTGGTCGCGGCACTTTTCTCCCAATGGGTATAAAGGGTCGCGCTTCCGTAGTTATTGTGAGCCGTTTGAAAAGACTTTTTCGAATCGGATGCCGCGCCGATCTGAAGAACGCTTTGAAATTCCGGAATGTCCGAGGGGAGGGGAATCCACAAAGAACACTCCTGGGCTCCATGGTGGGTAAGATCAAATGTCCAGTTTATGTCATAAACGGCAAGGGTTGTTTTCGTTTGGGTTGCGGTGAGAAAAGAGGGGGTGAAGCAAATCGCCCCGGCAAGAGCCGTTTTGGTCATAAATTCGCGTCTGTGCATGTTGTTATCCTACAATAATATCGGTGTCGCCTTTGGCAACAACGTGTGCGACAATGGCGGCGGGGATCCCCTCGCTCACACAGCGTTCCAAAATCTTTTGGGCATCCTTGGGGGTTGCTGAAATGAGCAAACCGCCTGATGTCTGTGCGTCAAAAAGGATCATTTCAAGATCGGCACCGAGGGTGCGTTTGAAATGGACGTGAGCCTCCAGATACTCTTTATTGGCGTAACTGCCGGCCGGAATGATCCCCATCGAGGCCATAGGAAGCGCCTCGGGGAAAAAGGGGACGGAAGAACTCTCCACTTCAATCGTTTTAGCCCCCCCGCTCATCTCTCTCAAATGTCCCAGAAATCCAAAGCCCGTCACATCGGTGCAGGCGTGTGCGTTAAACTCCCTAGCGATGAGGGAGGCTTTGTAGTTCAGCGTTTTCATCGTCTCCGCGACTTTGCGCACGGTCGTCTCATCCAAAAGATCGGCTTTGATCGCCGTGATCAAAATCCCAAGCCCCAGTGGTTTGGTCAGAACGATCAGATCCCCTTCCTGCACGGTGTTGTTGCGCAGGATTTTGTCAGGGTGGACAAACCCGGTACACGAGAGGCCGTAAATCATCTCAGGGGTCTCGATCGTGTGTCCTCCTACAATCACCGCGCCGCACTCCTGGACTTTGCTCATCCCGCCGCGCAGGATTTCGGTCAAAATCTCCGTAGGGTGGTTTTTGCCGTCAAACCCCACGAGGTTAAGGGCGGTTTTGGCATCACCCCCCATCGCAAAGACATCGCTCAGAGAGTTGGCCGCCGCGATTTGACCGTAGACAAACGGGTCATCGACTACGGGGGTGATGAAATCAACCGTCTGCACCATTGCCAAATCGTCCGTGATTCGGTAAACACCGGCGTCTTCGTTCCCCTCGAATCCGACGAGTAAATCTTTGTGAAACGATTTCAGATGGCACGTGACATTTTCCAGCGATCCGGGAGAGAGTTTCGCGGCACATCCTGCTGCTCGGACAAACTTGGTGAGCTTAGCGCTGTTGTTCATCTTGGATCCCTTTCAACGTTTCTATCGTTTTGGCATGGTCATCGTTGCAGATGGTCATGCTGGGCTGAACCGTGACTTTGTAGACTTTGTCGTAATACTGTGTCAGCAATATTTCGGAAACTTTAGGGAGATCCCCGTTCTCAAATGCGGCGATCGTGGCTTCTTTGTCGTCACGGCTGATGTAGGGGGAAATCCGCTCCATCCGCTCTCGAAAAAAGTTCTCATCCATGCTGTCGTACATTCTCATAATCCGCTCAACCCGCTGCTCAATGGGGGCGGTGATTTCGATGCGAAATCCTTGCTCCATGTGTTTGTAAAGAGAACCGGAGAGGGTGATTTTCCCGATCCGTCTGCTCTCGGCTTCGACGAAGGCGCTTCTCTCTAGATCCAGTGCCAAAACGGCATGGGCGAGACGGTTTTGAAACTCTTTTTGACTTGGCTGAGCCCCGTTGACATCACCGAAAACAGAGCCGTAGTGATTGGCCATTTTTTCAAGATCGATGACGTTGGTTAAATCCTGCAAAAGATCGCTTTTACCGCATCCCGTATTTCCCGTGAGGGTGATAAAGTTGATTTGAGGAAGATTTTCGAGATACTCGGTGACGAACGCTCGGTACGATTTGTACCCCCCGATGACCCGATCGATCGGATAGCCGATGCTGGATAAAATAGTTCCCAGCGAAGAGGAGCGCATCCCGCCGCGGGCACAATAGATGGCGATTTTGGAGCCCGGCGTGAACGCGGGGTAGAGCTCTTGTATATGGCGCGCCGCGTTCAGGCAGACAAACGATGCCCCCTTGAGACGTGCTTCAAAAGGGGATATCTGTTTGTAGATGGTCCCCACTTGGGCGTGCTCATCATCGCTGAGGGCATACAGGTTGGTCGCATGGGGAATATGGGACTCGCCGTATTCCTGCGGGCTTCGGGCATCGATGATGAGATCGTATGCGTTCATGTTTTCAAGAAAAGTTTCAATAGGTATTGTTTGCATCATTAATAGAATTTTATCATGGGAAGTCTAAGGGTGGGATTAGCTATGAAGGATGGTTTTCCTCCGCTTGAAGCTGAACCCCTTTGGTATGGGTTTTGGCAAACAGCTCAAACGCGCTTGCCATCAGCGGTTTGCTGTAGTAGTACCCTTGGACTTCATCACACCCCTGTTCTCTCAAATAGTGCAGTTGCGCAGGTGTTTCTACCCCCTCGGCAATGGTTTGCAGGCCGAGGCTATGCGCCATGCTGATGATGGCGCCGACGATCGCTTTGTCGTCCGGATCGGTGGTGATGTCGCGGATAAATGACTGGTCGATTTTGAGCTTATAAATGTTGAATTTTTTGAGATAGGAGAGGGAGGAGTAGCCCGTACCGAAATCATCGATCGACATACGGATTCCCCTCTCGTGCAGGTTTTTCATAATAGCGATTGCGCTGTGCGGATCATGCATCGCCATCCCTTCGGTCAGTTCCAGCTCGAGATATTCCGGAGGCAACCCCTCTTCGTCAAGAATCTGTGTCACTAAATCCGGAAGATTGGGATGGCGGAACTGTACCGCGGAGAGATTGACGGCCATAACTATGGGAGGCAGACCGCTCTCCTGCCATGTTTTTGCTTGGCTCACAGCGGTGCGCAATACCCATTCTCCGATGGGCAAGATCATACCATTGTCTTCCGCGATCGGGATGAACTCGGTCGGAGATAGGGTTCCAAGTTCGGGATGTTCCCACCGCAGCAATGCTTCTGTCCCGAGGATATGTCCGTTTGACAGGGAGACTTGCGGCTGATAGACAACGTAGAGTTGGTGACGCTCTAATGCATGGTGCAAGGCATTGGCCAGTTGAAGAGTGCGTGTTGAATGGATTTGGATTTCTTCGGTAAAGAAAGCGTATGCGTTGCGCCCTTCTTGCTTCGCGCGGTACATCGCGGTATCGGCATTTTTAGAGAGCGTTTCGTGATCGCTCCCATCCATCGGATAGACGGAAATTCCTATGGATGCGGTCACTATGAGCTCATTTTGCTCGATCTCAAAAGGATGAACAATGCTGTTTAACAGTTTTTGGGCAACAAGAGCAGCCGCTTTTGCATCTGTTTGAGGTAATACAAAAATGAATTCATCTCCTCCTGTACGGGAAACGGTATCTTCTTCGCGTAGAATGGAATGAAAACGTTCGGCCAATTTGACTAATAAAATATCTCCGATCCTATGGCCAAGGGTATCGTTAATGTTTTTGAAGTGATCAAGATCTAAGAACATAACGCTCAACTCTTGATGATGCCGTTTTGCTAAATTGATGGAGTAGGTGATTCGTTCTTCCAGCTGAATACGGTTGGGAAGCCCGGTTAGGAGATCAAACTTGGCCAGATATTGAATCCGCTCTTCCGCCTCTTTCTTCTCGGTGATGTCCAAATGGATACCTGCCATCAAGAGAGGCTTCCCTTCATGGTCATAGGAAATGACCCTGCCGCGTACATGAATCCAGACCCAGTGACCCTCTTTATGCCGCATTCTAAGATCAGACTCATAATGGGCAAGTTCACCGCTAAAAAGGCGCTGTAACTCTTCACGCACTTTTGGCAAATCGTCGGGATGGCATAACGATTCGAAGGTTGTATAGGTAACGGGAGAGAGTTCCTGAAGCGTATATCCCAACATCTGCGCCCACACGTCATTGACCCGATTCCTACCTGTCTGAATGTTCCATTCCCAGGTACCCGCATCGGTACCCCAAAGAATGTTTAATAAATGGTGCTGTTCGTTTTTTAGATGCTTTACGAGAGTCTCATTTTCTTGGTGAAGCGTCTCATTTATCCGTCGGAGATTTGATGTCAGAAAAGGGAGACTGACGGCTAGGAGGATAAGAAGGCGAGCCAAAAGAAAGAGCGTCTCCTCTCTTAATGCCTTGTTGATTTCACTGATTTCAATATCAGCTGCAATGACATAGAGATGTCCCTCAGGCGTTTTAAGCGGGATAAAAATACTTCGGAAATTTCCCCACTTATCCGTATATTCATCAAAGCTTATCCGGTGGGTCAAAAAAACGGTATTTAACGCATCACTGGCATCATCATAATGATCAAAGTAGCGCGTTAAATTTTTGCCGGTTCTTCGTTCCTCATCCGTAGCACTTGAGGCGGTAAAATAAATTTTGTTATTTTTTTGAACCATTGTATAGAGGTAGGCTACTTGCAAACTCTTTGCAAACTCGCTTAAGCGGCCGATGTTTCGGTTGTATTCATTTTGCGGTATCGATGAAACGTCCAAGGCACGGTCATGAAAATCAG
Source organism: Sulfuricurvum sp. (assembly GCA_030679635.1). Taxonomy (GTDB): domain Bacteria; phylum Campylobacterota; class Campylobacteria; order Campylobacterales; family Sulfurimonadaceae; genus Sulfuricurvum. Next base: position 9,232 of record JAUXSZ010000241.1, read on the forward strand.
GGCTTAAAAGGAGGTTTGCCCCGGTCGCTGAGGCAAGAAGTCTATTATCAATCTGTTGGTAAAGCATCGTTTTGTGTTTTTGATATTCATAATAGCTAAAAAGTGAAACGCCTAAAAGAAAGAAAATAAAAGTACCAAATAGTAAAATTTTATCGGATCTGTTTTTTAGCATAAGTTTATTTTGGCCAGGTTTTGGATTTATGTATCAACCATTATAACGATTTTTTTGGTAAATTATTATGGCCATCCGATGAAATTAGATAATGAACTTTTAGGACAGCACAATCAGAGCCGTTGCCGTGAACGCCCCCACTGAGATAAGATAGTAGATAAAGACGAAACGAAACAGCTCTATTTTCCCCAGAAAGAAAACCAATGCCATTTTCACAAAAGTATTAGCAAGGATTGCTATGAGGATGGCATAGTGTGCCGTGGTATGGGGCAAACCGTTTTTTGCCAAGGATGAGAGGGAGAGAATAATCGCATCAACATCGGCAATTCCGGAGACAGCCGCAACGGCATAGACCCCCGTTTCTCCCATATAGCGGTTTGCGAGGGCGATGAGAGCAAGCGTGGCACCGAATAAGACCCCCATGATAAGCGCCTCTTTGAGATCAAACGGATTCTTGAATTCGATATTTTGAGGGATATTTTCACGTTTGGAGGTGAGATACAGCATCCCGATGTATCCGTATCCGCAGAGGGATCCGATGACGATAGGGAGTATAAACGGGTGTACGAGACTGGGATTAATGATCCATATTTCGACACCGGCACGTATGAGCATCATGGAGGAGGCGAGAGAAATCCCGATGGCCAGATTTTTGGTCAGGGCGAGATTCTCATGCACCCGTCGTGCCATGTTCATAGCAACGGCAGTAGAGGAGACAAGTCCGCCGAAAAGGCCTGCTACGCCGATCCCCTGGGTCGAACCCAATAAACGGATGGAAATGTAGCCGAAAAAGGAGATCCCCGCTACGAGGACGACCATAATCCAAATCCGATGGAGATTCACTAATCCCATGGGATCAATGGCTCTATCCGGGAGGATCGGGAGAATAACAAACGTCATTACCAGAAATAAGATCGCTGCGGCTAGATCTTGTTTGGCAATGGTTTGTTGGTACTCTTGAATTTTATCTTTCAGATTGAGGACAAATAAGACCATGATGGTGATAAAGACGGGAAAAATAGGAAGGGAAAAATTGAGCATTGCCCCGATGACAAAGGTGACGAGGGCCGCAACTTCAGTCGTTGACCCTTTTTCGGATACCGGGATGCTGTTGACAATGTACGCGGCAATCAGTAACAACCCCATAACGCCTGACGCAACAAGAAAGAAATAGGGAAAAAAGGTCGTAAGCCATGAGGATAAAAATCCGAAGAGAGCGATTATGGAGAAGGTTCGAGCCCCTCCGAAATCTTGTGTTTTATGGGAATAAATCGTATGCATTTCACGCTGCAACCCGAGCAGAAAGCCTAGTACCAGAGAAAGGACACTGTTTTGAATAAATATCGGATCCATAGGCACTCTTCTTCTTTCGGTTAGGGTATAACGATTATTATAGCGCTTGGCGGTTGTATTCGCGTTAAAACAAAGGATCTCCCATTAGAGAGTTGAAGCGGTATCCGAATCGGTGCTCATGCTAAAATGCTTTCCCGTAGCTCGTGTATGCTGATAGAGGCGTACCGCACGAATAAGGTTGACTCCCAGCAAACCAAACAGGAGAAAAAAACTTCCCCCCGCAACGGAAAGAAAAAGAGGATAAAAAGGGGAACCTAAAGCGAAGAGGAGGGTGAAAACAAAAAGGATATAAAGGGCTTTGTTCCGTTGTGCGGGGATGATATTCGACATGATCGGTGTGTCGATGTACCCTGAGGAGCTGAGGTGGAACCACACCAAAAAGGGGACGATTTTACTCATCATCCCCAATATGACCGAGAGGGAAAAAAGGGAAAACGCTATGAGGGCCGTGGTTTCAAACTCCGTTTTTGAACTCCATAGATACCCCGCATGAGCCATGAGAGAAAACAATAATAACACCATCCCCGTATTCCAAAACCAAATACTCACATCGCTAACGCGCCGTTTGCGCTCGCGCAATCTGTGGAGGGTTGTAACGACGAATCCCGTCAGTAAGGCGGCCAAAATAAGATCAAACAGCCAGAGATACGGGAGGGCCAAAAAAAGCCAAACGGTTTTCAGCGTGAGGGAGGCTGCAATGATCCGAAATCCGTTGCGCTTGCACCATTTACTGTAGGGGGTGGTGACGTAAAACATTTCGATGACTTGAAACGCCACC
>JAUXSZ010000245.1 GCA_030679635.1 Sulfuricurvum sp.
TGGAATTCCAACAACTGGGGCATCACGTATTGGAAAATTTACACTCGATTAAAGGGTATGAAACGCATATAAAACTCAAGGACTGTGATGGAGATATCCTTGAATTGGTGGTTCCCTCCGGGTGCCGTGATGGGGCGATGATGGCACAATTGTTTTTCAAACGTTCAAAAAAGGCGAAGCAAAAAGGGATGGGGCTGCACAGAGAGCGCGATAATTTGGAAGAAAAAATTCGCCACATAGAGCTGTTCGTACAGACGATACAAGAGGCGAAAACGCCGGAGGAGATTGCCCTGTTGTTCCCCCCTAAAGCGGTGGGAAAGAAAACAAAGCCCTCCGCAAAACTCTCCGAGAGCATCGCCGAATTTTGGATAGAGGGGTATAAGGTATCGTTGGGAAAAAGTGAGAGAGGGAACATTCAGTTGCTTCAAAATGCTCGCGCTCGCGATATTTGGCTCCATCTCAAAGATCGGCCATCCGCCCACGTCATCATCACAACGGACAAGCAGCAGCTGCCGGAGAAGATACTGCAAGCGGCCGCAAAACTGTGCGTTGATTTCTCCGTATTTGAAAAAGGGCGGTATTTGGTCGATTATACCCCACGACGTGAAGTGAAAGTACAAGAGGGGGCGAATGTCCTTTATACCCAGGCTAAAACGCTCATGGTGGAGAAGGGCTAGTCCTATTAGAGGGAGGAGGATGCAATGGCGATAGGTCCTATCGGAAATGCGATTTATGTGAATCAGCAGATGGCGAGCGTGGCAAGCGATAAAAATGCGCAGCTGAACCGTTTCGAGCTTCAAGCACTGGCCGCGCAGGTGATCATGCATGAACACGAAAAAGAGATTCAGGAAGTTCGCCCTACTGAAGCGAATCAGAGGATAAACCCTGATCGTGAACATACCAAAGAACAGGCAGAACAAGAAGAGAAACGATCAAAGCACCAAGAACCGGAAAGTCCCCCTGAGGATGAGGAAAAGCCCCTTCATCTTTTAGATATTAAAGTGTGATTACGCTATACTTAAAGCATTTAACCAATACCAATCAGGAAATTGAGATGCAATCGTCGAATAGTGGATTACAAACCCGTATTATTACTGCCGTTTTTTTAGGATTAGGAGTTCTTGCAATCGGATTAATCAACAATTTTTGGTTGATCTGGGCTGTACTTGGGGGCGTGTATCTTTTGGCGTTTCACGAAGCCAATCGCCTTTTTGGCATCAATAACAATTCGCTGTATGCCTATGCCGCCATTTTATGGATTGCGGCTGCACTGTATCCGTATGGGGAAGACCTGATCCTCATCGCCGGAATTATTTTTGCCGGTGCCGTAGCGTATACGCAAAACATTCCCCATAAAAACTTTTTACCGTTTCTCTATCCAACGGCAGGGATGCTTTTTACCCTTAGTTTATATGAAGAATATGGGATAGGTGCTCTTTTATGGCTTCTGGTCGTGGTGGCCTCTGCGGATATCGGCGCTTATTTTGTGGGTAAAAGTATTGGAAAAACACCGTTTAGCCTTTCGTCTCCGAGTAAAACACGAGAAGGGGTTTATGGTGGAATCGTAACCGCAACGGTAGCCGGTTTTTTTGTCGGTATTACTATCGTGGAAGATATTCCTCAAGCCATTATTATCTCCTTGATGGCGGCTGTTGGCTCCGTATTTGGAGATTTGTTTGAAAGTTATCTCAAGCGCAAAGCAGGAGTCAAAGACAGCGGCTCAATCCTTCCGGGTCATGGCGGAGTGCTTGACCGTATTGACGGCTACTTATTTTCGTCGATTATTATGCTGGTTCTTTTACGGGGCCTTGCTTGATCCTTTTGGGATCGACGGGCTCTATCGGCGTCAATGCTCTTCTGGTTGCAGAGCAATTCGGTCTCAGCGTGGATACGCTAGTAGCAGGGCGCAATATTTCTTTGCTCAATGAACAAATACAAAAACATTCCCCGAAATGCGTTGTTGTGTTAAATCCTCAGGATATTTCTGCTGTCAATCACCCCTATGTTCTTGCCGGCGAGGATGGGATACTGCATGCGATTGAAGATTCCCCATCAAATCTCGTGGTGAATGCTCTTGTCGGTTTCGCAGGGTTACGACCTACGCTTCGGGCCATAGAGTGCGGCAAACGGGTCGCATTGGCGAATAAAGAGTCTTTGGTCGCCGCCGGTGCATTTATGGATATCTCCAAAATTCAGCCCATCGACAGCGAACATTTCGGTCTTTGGTATTTGAACACCAGTGCGCGTGCCATAGAGCGGATGGTTATTACCGCGAGCGGCGGTGCTTTTAGAGACTGGCCGATAGAGAAGATTCAAGAGGCAACCCTCAAGGATGCCTTGAATCATCCCAATTGGTCCATGGGGCAGAAAATCACGATTGATAGCGCCTCGATGATGAATAAAATGTTTGAACTCTTGGAAGCGCGCTGGCTTTTTGGCGAGGGGGAATACGATGCGGTTATCGAAACAAAATCGATTATTCATGCCCTGATTGACTATCGTGATGGCTCAACAACGGCCCATTTGGCTCGTGCAAACATGCAGCTTCCTATCGCCTATGCGTTGATGGGAGAGATGGAACAAAAGATTTTACAATCGGTCAATTTACTTGAAGTAGGGTCGCTAGAGTTTCGTGAAATTACGCGTGAGCGTTACCCGATATGGGAGATTCGCAAAGAGTTGTTGCGCAAGCCCAAACGAGGTGTTGTCGTCAATGCGGCGAATGAGGCTGCCATAGAGCTTTTTGTAGAGGGAAAAATCTCCTTTTTAGAAATTTCAAAACAGGTTATTCATGCATTCGAACGCTTTGATGAAGAGCCAAAATGCATTGAGGATGTGTTTGGTATTGATACAGAAGTGCGCCGCTATATCAAGAGTCTTAGATGAGACAAAAAACCCTTTTATTACACGGTTGGGGGGGAAGTGATGACCCCCATTGGCAGGCATGGCTCGCGGGAGAGATAGCCAAAGATTACGGGACGGTATCGTTTCCCCTTTTAGACAATCCCCACTTCCCCGCTAAAAAGAGATGGATGAAGCAGGTCAAAGCCCTTTTGGAAGAATTCCGGCCCGAGGTCGTTATTTGCCACTCGCTAGGGAATACCCTTTGGTTTCATCTGTGTAACGAGGGGGAGATTTCTCCCGTTAAACGACTCCTTTTGGTGGCCCCTCCCCGTCTGAATTTAGAGCTGGATACGATCAAGAGTTTTTTCCCTGTGGAGGTACCGGATCGTTTGTTCGCCAAGGAGGTGTTGCTTGTGACCTCGACCAATGATCCCTACATGACGCAAGAGGAATCAAAAGCGCTTCAAAAAGAGCTGGGGGTTGAGATGAAAGTGATTGAAAACGGTGGGCACATCAATGAGGCTTCGGGATACGGAGCATGGCCGTGGGTAAGAGAGTGGGTAATGACATGATTTTAAGCATTGAGAGCAGCTGTGATGACAGTTCGATTTCCATTACGGAAATAAAAACCAAAAAGCTCATTTACCATAAAAAGATTTCTCAAGAACTGGAGCATTCAAAATACGGAGGGGTGGTTCCAGAACTCGCAAGCCGTCTGCATGCCGTAGCGTTGCCGGCGATCTTAGAAGAGTGCACCCAGTGGTTCGGTGAGCTCAAAGCCGTAGCGGTTACGAATGCCCCCGGATTGGCGGTGACGCTGATCGAAGGGGTTGTGATGGCCAAGGCGCTGAGTATTACGTTGAACATTCCTCTTTTACCCATTAACCATCTAAAAGGGCATATTTACTCTCTCTTTATTGAGAAAGAGGTTCAGTTCCCCCTAACCGTTCTCTTGGTTTCCGGCGGGCATACCCAAGTGATTGAAGTTGTGTCTCATGAGATGATGAACACCGTTGCGACAACGATGGATGACAGTTACGGCGAGAGTTTCGACAAGGTTTCTAAAATGATGGGGCTGGGATATCCGGGAGGGCCTCTGATAGAGAAACTCGCACTTGGCGGAGACAGTAGCCGTTTTACGTTCACGGTCCCCTTATGGCAATCGCCGCTCATAGCGTTTAGCTATTCGGGATTGAAAAATCAAGTTCGTTTGGCCGTTGAAGCAAATGAGGCTGAGGATTACCCTGATATTGCCGCTTCTTTTCAGAAGACCGCAACGGATCATCTGATACAAAAGCTCAAAAAATATTTCAAAACCTCTAAACCTGAGCGTTTTGCGATTGTTGGGGGTGCCAGTGCAAATCTCTATTTACGCAGCGAGATTGAGAAACTGCTTGCCCCTCATAAGGCACCTTTATTTTTGGCCCCGCTGGAGTTTTGTTCGGATAACGCAGCCATGATAGGTCGTGCCGCTATAGAAGAGTTTGTGCGTGATAATTTTACCAACTACAACGAGATTGTCGTCAATCCGCGCTGTAAGCTGTAAATAAGCTTAAGTACAGAAATCTCTTTCATAATTCAGAGTTTAATTATCCGATTTAAGTACAATTTCGGAATAAAAATAAACACAGGAGCCCAACATGGCAACGACTAAATTCAAAGGTACAGACGTAGAACTTTTAGGAAACACAGTAAATGTTGGCGATAAAGCTCCATCAATTACCGTCGTAAATTCAGCGGGTCTTGGTGACGTTACTGTAGGTGGCGCTCAAGGGAAAAAGCAACTAATCATCGTTGTTCCATCATTGGATACAGGTGTATGTGCTACTGAAACACGTAACTTCAATGCAAAAGCTGCTGGTCTTACTGATGTTATCACTACAATTGTATCTCTTGACCTTCCATTTGCTGCTGGTCGTTTCTGCCAGGCTGAGGGTATCGACAATTTGACGGTATGTTCTGACTTCCGTAACAAAGAATTTGCAAACGCATATGGCGTATTGCTTGGTGGTTCAGTTCTTGCGGGTGTAACATGTCGCGCAATCTTCGCAGTAAACGAAGAGGGGATTGTTACTTACAAAGAGATCGTTCCTGAAATCACAGAAGAGCCAAACTACGACGCTGCATTGGCTGCCGTAAAATAATTCTTCACTCTTCGGAGTTCTTCCGAAGAGTCCTTCCTCTTTTCGCTTTCTTATTTAGATATCCATTAATTTTTATATGTTTAACACTTGGTAAATGTTTATTTGCAGAATATGGATGCGCCCTGATCCGTTTTGGAAACACTGCATGCATAGTTGCCATCGAGAGTGATGATAGCACGGGCAAAGGTACCATGATTGGTTACTTTTACTTTTGTGTAGGGAGAAGCTAGGAGGGTTTTTGCGTAAGGAGTGAAGCTCCCGGTATGTTTGAAATCAATGACGATACTGCTGGGATCGCTGAGAGTGAAATATCGGATCATAGGGTCTTTGGTTATAAGAGAAATACGATTACCTGAGTGGATAAATTGAATAAATCCACAATCAGCATGAGATGATTTTCGTGTTGCAGGTGCGCTGGATGTTCTTTGTCCTCCGGACTGTGAGAGGATTAAAGGGTTGTGCCAGTCAATACTTTGATCAATTTCGAGCTTACGCGTCTCAAGACTCCCATCGACATTTTGAAACGTAAAGGTTGCCTCTTTAAGGACGCGTGCTTGATCGGGAAAACTATACGTCATGGAGGTGAGTGGAGGTTGATGCTGAACTCTATTGGAAGAAGCAGGCATGGTTAAATCCTCTGATGTGGAGAAAAAAGGATTTTCTCTTGCCACAGCGGCACTCACTAAAATCATGGAAACATAGAGTATTCTTCTCATTTATTGACTCCAGTGTCGATTGGTTGTGCGTCAGAGTCAAGTTCTTTGAGCTCAAAATATTGTTTTTGCAACGCGGCATTTTTTGTTTTGAGATTCTCGATATCATAGGCAAGAAAAGATTGGTACTCTTCAAGCTGAAATAAAACCGATAATGAATTGTTCCCGAAAATTAATACCCCAAGATAAAACAAGAGGGCAAGAATAAATCCGCAAGCAACGACAAACTTAGGAGTAGAGAGCCCAAAACGGCGCTCGCTGAAACTTTGATAGTGTTGCTCATCGTATAAGATCTGTTCGTGCTCTTGGGGACTCATTAGTTAAACAATGCACTCCCGAGATATTCACTGTACATGACTTCGGTTTCGATCTCCAGAAGACGGTTGTATTTTGCTGTACGTTCGCCACGCGCCGTAGAACCAGTTTTGATTTCACCGCAGTTGAGGGCTACTGCAAAATCAGCAATAAAGGCATCTTCACTTTCACCTGAACGGTGAGACATGACACATTTGTAGCCATTGCGCTGGGCCAGTCTAACGTTTAGCATGGTCTCTGAAACGGTACCGATTTGATTTGGCTTGATAAGAATGGAGTTTGCAACTCCTTTTTGGATCCCTTCTGCCAATATATTTGCATTGGTAACAAAAAGATCATCCCCGACCAGTTGTATTTTTGATCCTAAACGATCGGTGAGAATTTTCCATCCAGTCCAGTCATCTTCGCTTAAGCCGTCTTCGATGGAAACGATTGGGTATTTTGAACAAAGATCAGCATAATAATCGACGAGTTGTTCGGAAGTAACGGTTCTGTTTTCAGAATCAAGTTTGTATCCGCCATCCACTACCAACTCAGATGCAGCAACATCAAGC
>JAUXSZ010000257.1 GCA_030679635.1 Sulfuricurvum sp.
CGTTTTGTGAGATTGGGATGTTGTCCTGAAATTTGTCCAATACGATTGCATTGTTTCCCAAAAGAACTAAATAGCTTTGTGTACCAAAATCAAGCATAGCGACGGAATGGGTCGCATCCAAAGTTTTTTGGAACCGGACATGGACACCACCGCTATCTAGCGTACTTGCTAACGATGGCGATGAAGGGAGAATTTGGCTACTTTTCTTCTCTGTGTTAAAGCTCCATGGAGCTTTTGATTCTGCTCGCATGTTGCTGGTTTTTCTTGCTATCCCTTGTTTTAGCCAAAAAAGTATACCGATCCCTACCACTAAAATTCCAATGACGACGTAATAGCTTTGCTCAAACTCATTTCCTTTTTTGGTTGGAAGATCCGATGTCACGGCAGCACTCTGTGAGGAACTCTCCTCTGTCATCTTAGCGGTTGCGGGCGGGTTGAATCGCAATCGCAAGCCATAAGAATCGGATGTTTTGGAAGCTTGAAGGAGAACGTTTGAGGGGACATTCGCGACGATTTCAATGTAATCGCCATTGGGTGAAATGGAAAGCTTTTGAAGGAACTCAGAGCTGATATCTTTTATCCATGGGGCATCGATAGAAGCTTCTTCGAGTTTTATAATGATCACGTCCCCCTGCCGATTCTGACGTAAAACTCCCTCATAAGGGGTGTCAAAAGTAAGCATGACATCAACATGGTCATGACGATCATAAATATTGTAACTAAGAATTTTCGATCCGAAAAGGATAGCGGGTAAGAGTAAAAACAGGGCTAATTTTTTCATAGTCTCTCTTTGGATAGATAATACAATACCGCACTGGAATCCAGTACCTCATTGATACGTATAGCAAGATTTTTTTCATAAACCATAACTTCTCCTTTGCCGATAATACGCTGATTAACGTAGGACTCAACACTCTCACCGGCCGGTTTTCCTAAATCGATAACGGACCCTTTTTCAAGTTTCAAAATTTCTCCAAGGGAAAGGGATGTTTGCCCCAAATCGGATACAAACTCAACTTCCATATCGAGCAATCCCTCATAATCCATCCATCCAAGTTCTTTGATTGGATCAAAAAATTTTTCTTTTTCAGATGGGAGCTTGGTGGGAGAATTTAGGGTTTCGTCCATGGTTATAATGCCTTTAAAGCGATTCCAATTTCACCATTAGCGACATGGATAGTGTGTACCCCGTCTGTGGGCATGGTAAACTGATCGTGTTTGAAAAAATGAGGAGTTGAAATGGTAAATGGATTGTGATCAGACTCTTCGGCAAGCACTTTGGCACTCCCGACGATCATATTTGTGGTTTCCAGCAACATGTCGATTAGTGTCTCCTCGTCTGAATCTTCTTCACCTAAGAATATTTCCGTAATGTGCTGTATAAGCACATTGTCACATCCCAAATAGACACGATGCAGATCGCCGCTCCTGGTTTCTATATCTAGATAAGCAATAAGTGTTCTCTTTTTAGGGACAATCATTTCGGTTGTGTAAGGCAAACGGATTTGATGGTTGAAAAAGTTTTCTGCAGCTTGTAAAATCGTTGGTAGCATGTTTCGCCTCATCATACGTTATATTAAAGTTTATAAATTATACCGTAAATTTGTAAGGAAAGAACAGAGGTAAACTAAAGTATAATCGCGCAGTGTAATCGAACATAAAGTGTAATATGATGACAATGGAATTGATAGCTTTAGGGGTGTGCGTAGGGACTCTCTCCGGTTTTTTTGGAATCGGAGGGGGAACGGTAAGCGTCCCTTTATTGATGTATTTGGGATTTGGAATCAAGGAGGCGATCGGTATCTCTGTAATGCAGATGATGGTTGGCTCCTTGATGGCAGCATGGGTGCATCAGAAGAAAAAGACGTATGCCATCAGTGATATCAAATATTTTGGCTTCGGCGGTCTTGTCGGAGCGATTGTGGGTGCGGTATTGGTAAAAATGCTGGATGCATCCATATTGGGATGGGCTTTTTTGGCCATTGTTGCCTTTACCCTTGGACGTTTGGTCATGTCATCGCCCCAACCCACTCGCCCTGAAATCGTCAATCGACCGCTGTATGTGGCAATCGGAAGCGGTATTGGATTGTTTTCTGGAATGCTAGGGGTTGGCGGAGCAGTTCTTATGACCCCTATTCTGGTGACGTTTATGGGTTTTGAACTCAAAAAAGCATCTGCCATTGGACTCTTTTTTGTGATGTTTACGTCACTGTCTGCTCTGACGACGCTAGGGTTACTGGGAATGTTGAATTGGCATGCAGGTGCTATTATGGCACTCTCCTCGTTGGCCGGGATAGGTGCAGGCATATGGTTACTGCATAAGATACAAGTAAACCATTACAAACAGGTGCTCATTGCCTTTTATAGTATTATTTTCAGCCTAACGGCATACAAAATCATTGCGGGATAAACAGTATGGACACGATCAAAATTATCGGTGCACGAGAGCACAATCTTAAAAATATCTCTTTGGAAATTCCTAAAAATTCTCTTGTAATCTTTACGGGAATCAGCGGAAGCGGAAAATCGACGTTGGCATTTGATACTCTTTATGCTGAGGGGCAACGTCGTTATATCGAATCCCTCTCCTCGTATGCACGTCAATTTTTGGACCGTGTGGGGAAACCCGATGTGGACAAAATAGAGGGGTTGACTCCTGCCATCGCCATTGATCAAAAGACAACCTCCAAAAATCCACGCTCTACGGTGGGAACCATTACCGAAATTTATGACTATTTGCGTCTTTTGTATGCCCGTATCGGAGTGCAGCATTGCCATTTATGCGGAAAACAAATTACCAAAATGTCGGCACAAGACATCATTGATCAGGTGTTGAAATTACCGGTAAATTCAAAAATCGTCATTATGTCACCCCTTGTGAGAGAAAAAAAGGGGATGTTTACGGACATACTGGAATCGTTGCGCCACAAGGGATACGTTAGAGTCCAAATCGATGGCGTTATGGTCCGTCTTGACGAAGAGATTGAACTCTCAAAGACGAAAAAACATACGATCAAGGTCGTGATTGACCGTCTCGTTGTCAAAGAGGAAAATCACGATCGTCTAGGGCAGGATGTCGAGAAAGCACTCAAAGAGAGTTTTGGTGAGGTTGAGATAGAGATACAAAACCACGACGAAGTCGGTTTGCATGAAAAGCTTATCCATTATAGCGAGCACAGTGCCTGTTTTGATTGTAAGGTCAGTTTTGATCCGCTGGAACCTCTCTCTTTTTCATTTAATTCACCCAAAGGGGCTTGTCCCGAGTGTGACGGATTGGGAATCCGTTATTCTCTTGACTATGAGAAGATTATTGATTCCGAGCTCTCCGTCGAAAAAGGGGCGATCAAAATCGTTTACGGATTTAATAAGGGGTATTATTTCACCTTCTTAAAAGCATTTTGTGCCACTGCCGGGATTAACATCAGCGTTCCGTTTTATTCTCTCGAAGAACATCAGAAAAAAGCCATCTTGCACGGTAACATTGATGAAGTCCAATTCAAATGGCAAGACCATCCGATCAAGCGTATCTGGCCTGGAATCGTCCGGATTGCGTACGATATTTTTAAAGATGAAAAAGATCTTGCCGATTACATGAGCGAGAAACCGTGTAATGTGTGCAACGCCAATCGCCTTAAACGGGAATCTCTGGCGGTAAAAGTAGCCGATAAAGGGATTGGCGATGTGATTACGATGCCGATTAAAGATTCCTATGCCTGGTTTGCGGACCCCGAAACGTTTCACCATTTGAGTGATCAAAATACGATGATTGCGGCCTCCATCCTCAACGAACTGCGAGAGCGCCTCTTTTTCTTGTTTGATGTGGGACTTGGCTATCTTTCACTCAGTCGCGATGCTCGTAGTATCAGTGGGGGTGAAGCACAGCGGATTCGTATTGCTTCTCAAATCGGAAGCGGATTGACAGGGGTCATGTATGTGCTGGATGAACCGAGTATCGGTCTTCATGAGCGCGATACCCTTAAGCTTATCCGAACGCTTCGTTCGTTGCAAGAAAAAGGAAACACCGTCATCGTCGTTGAACATGATAAAGAGACGATAGAAGCAGCGGATTATATCGTCGATATCGGCCCGGGTGCCGGACAATTTGGCGGCAATGTTGTGTTCGCGGGGACGTTGGAGGAGATGAAAAAAAGCGATACACTTACTGCGGATTATCTTTCCGGACGCCGCGTGATTAAATATTTTTATCGTCGACCTCAAGAAGAGTGGATGAGCATCAAAAATGTCACCCTCAACAATATTAATGATTTAAGCGTTGAAATCCCTCTTCATAATTTTGTGTGCGTTACCGGCGTAAGCGGCAGCGGTAAAAGTTCCCTTATTTTACAGACACTTCTCCCTGTTGCCAGAGAAATTTTGAACCGGGCGCGTAAAGTAAACCGTGTTGAGGGCGTCGAGATAACCGGACTTGAAAAACTTGACAAAGTTATTTACCTCGATCAAAGCCCAATAGGGCGTACACCCCGTTCAAACCCTGCGACCTACACGGGAGTGATGGATGAGATCCGTAATCTGTTTACAAAAACAAAAGAGGCACAGATCAGAGGCTATACTGCATCCCGATTTAGCTTTAATGTCAAAGGGGGACGGTGCGAAAAGTGCCAAGGGGAGGGTGAAATAAAAATAGAGATGCATTTCCTCCCTGATATTATGGTCAAATGTGACGCATGTTACGGAAGCCGCTATAACCAGCAGACGCTTCAGGTTGAATACAAAGGGAAAACAATCTCCGATGTACTGAATATGAGTGTCGGAGAGGCGTTAGCCTTTTTTGCCCCCATTCCGAAAATGAAGATAACGCTGCAGACATTGAGTGATGTCGGTTTGGATTACATAACGCTGGGACAAAATGCGGTGACGCTATCGGGCGGTGAAGCACAGCGGATAAAATTGGCCAAAGAACTCAGCAAAAAAGATACGGGGAAAACCCTCTATATCCTTGATGAACCGACGACAGGATTGCATTTTGATGATGTCAACCGGTTAACGAGGGTGCTCCATAATTTTGTTGAACTGGGGAACTCCGTTTTGGTCATTGAACACAATCTTGATATGATCAAAAATGCGGATTACATTATCGATTTGGGCCCTGAGGGGGGATCGGGCGGAGGATTGCTCGTAGCGCAAGGAGATCCGGAGAGTGTAGCCTTGGATTGGGAGAAAACAGGAAGTTTTACCGGGAAATATTTAGCGCTTGAATTAAATAAGCTATAATTGAAACAGTAGTTTTACTATAAGGACAATGAATGAAAAGTTCAATGATAGACAGCATTAAATCATTACCACCACTTCCAAAAACCGTTATTGATATGCAGAAGGTTTGTAATGATCCTGATGGTTCTATTCATGATTTGGTTAAAACGATTGAGGGTGATCCGATGATCGTTGCCAATTTATTAAAAGCGGCCAACTCTCCTTTGTACACTCTACGCCGCGAGATCAATAATGTGGTGCAAGCCGTATCGTTATTCGGTATGAGTATGACTCGATCTATTGGCTTGGGAAATTCGGTGCGAAAACTCTTAAATGTTGATATGGAACCCTACGGGATTACTTCTGAGCGTTTTGCAGAGATCTCATCAATGCAGGCTGTTTTATCTCATAAATGGTACGATCAAATTGATAAAGCCAAGGCAGATAAACTTTTTCTAGCCTCCTTTTTGCAAGAGACAGGAAAGATTGTCATTGCGAGTGATATCATTCAAGAAGAGTTAGTCACCAATTTTAAATCCGATATTAATGTTGCTATTGATATAGCAAGCGTTGAGCGTAGTTATGTTGAAGCTTCAACAGCAGAAGTAACGGCAGCTATTTTTTCCCACTGGAATTTTGATCATGAATTTGT
>JAUXSZ010000264.1 GCA_030679635.1 Sulfuricurvum sp.
TTTTCATTGTCGTACAATCCCCCATACTGAGATATTCAAGTCACTCTTAAGGTTTACATCTCCTGTCATATTCATGTCATGCAGATCAACTACAAGATAACTTTGTTCCAATGCATTGATGAACTTGAGGGTATTTTTATAAGGCCCTTCTGCTGATATACTGATATCCAATACATGCCCAAACGAGCTGTTGTCCGTGGTTAGTGTATTTCCAAATCGAGTTAATTTTACATTATACGCTCGCGCATATTTTGAGATGGAATCTAAATAACCACCCCAAACCTTTTCATCATAATAGAGAGATGAAATCTGTTCGAGTTGATCTTTAATATAGGAATTGTATTGAATATAGTGCTGATGCTCCATCCCTATAGCTACCGTCTCTTCCTCAATTTGTCCAATACGTTCTACTGGATTTACCTCTAGATATCCTTTATCCTTCGTGAGGTCACTTTCCATTTTAAGAGCTTTTTCATGCGAAGCTTTGAAGGATGCCTCGGAACTCTCCCAAAAAAATAGATAGGAAAAAGCGGACAAAGAGGCAAAGATGATTATAAACATCATCATCTTATCGCGTTCACTTTTTAAGGAAAGCGATTTGTCCAGTGAATAGAGGTAATCTTCGATGTTAAATTTCATTTTAGTACCGCCTTAAGCTCACTAAGATAGGAAGAGCTGTTGCTATCATAGGAAATTAATTGAAGACCAAAATCATACCTGTCTCTTTTTGTATCGGTAAGATGTTTGAGTAATGCCGTAATGTCTTGAGTTTTCGATGCTGTTAACATAAAGTTGAAGGTCTTAAGCGTAGAATTATTCTCTTCGCTGTATCCCATTGATTGTAGTTTGACTCGGTACTGGTTAAAGCTACGAGTAAAATCAGCAGCAATTTTAGCTTTCATAGGATAATTGACTTTTTTGTCATTAACTTGGATCAGAGTATCTTGTTTTTGTTTATAGGCGGTTTTTTCTTTATCTAAAAGAGCTTGAGCTGCATTTTTGTTGGCCATTTTTAGATTGATGGTTGCCTCACGTGTCATTTTTTCAATATGAACTTTTTCATACTCTTGATTCATGAGTGCATAATGAAACTCTTCTACATAGGATAGTGCCCAATATGTACATGGGTAAAGCAATGCTGCTGCCAAAGAGGAGGCAATGACAAGAATTAATTTTCCACTGTCACGTTTGGCAAAAGGAGGAGGGCGATGAAAAATAGTGAAATTGCATTCGTACCGTTCGTCTGATCCTAGCCGTGCGTATAAGTGCATCAATTGATGAATTTGGTCAACGACGGTTTCGCCTGTTCTAAATCCGTAATCAAATGCTAATGGGTGAGCTTTGAGACCAAGAAAGGTTTGGGCATACTCGTCAAGCCCACTGATGCTGCCTACTGCTGTACCTAGATAGATGGCATCGAATTGCTTGATTTCAAAGGCACGTTTTGCATAGGTGATTACATCATTAATGTGAAGAAAAATTTCTCCGAAAAGTTTAAAAAAGTTTTTTTGATATTCTGCATTGGTTGGATTTAACCCTTGTGTCGACAAAATATTTTCAAAATTCATTAAATCGATGGGTTCACCTAATAATTCACAGAAACGTTCGTGCATTTGTTTAAGTGAATATTTGAGTGATTTGGTATAGATAAATTCTTGATCTTTATAGATTGTGAAAAAAGCATCGTTTTCTTGAAAATAGATAAAGCCGTGAACACTGCCAGACTCTAGAATTTCTTTAGCGTAAAGGGATTTTAATAACAGTGGGACAGGTACGATTTGGTCAATATATTTAATCGCTTCAACGGTAGAAGCAAACTCCTGTTCCAAGGTGAGCGGATCCACAATAAATACATTATAGAAGCGTTCGCTGTCCGTTGTATTGTTAATGGCTTCTATGTATTGAAATTGGTATTCGACTGCCATGTCAAGGGCAAGTTCTTCATAAACTTTGTTCTCTAAAGCATCATACACATCATCATCGGCTACATTTTTGCTAATACCTATCAATGCGGATATAAATCCTTTTGTATTTAAAAAAGAGATCGCATACTGTTCATTTGAAAATGAGGGCGAAGCAATGCGTATGATGCTATTAAGCGTACCTGCATAAAAGTCTTTCCTGTACGGATTGGCTGATAAGATGGTTGAAAACGTTTGCTCTTTACTCATCCTGCTATCCTATTTAAAATGTATTAAAACCATACCGAAAAAATCATTTCCACGATAAAATTCAGCACGATAAATTTTTGCATCTTTATCGATTGAATATTTAGGGTCCAAATCTTTTAGTGAAACTTTAATATTACTTTCGTCTTTTTTACCCTTACAAGTAAATCCGATGATGTTTGTCCGTATTGATGAATTATTAATTACACTTATATCGGCGGCAACTAAGTATTCTTTAGCAAAAGCCAGCTCTTGCTTCTGACCATCAACCTCTACAATTAATTTTTCTGCGCCGCTTGTATCTGCGTGTATGCTAGGGGTTATAGAGGTAATCTTCTGATTTCCAACATAGAGAGATATCTTTTTTCCTTCTTGAATCATTCCTCCGAGTGGATGGGTGAAATGAGAATCGTTTTGTTTCGATTTTAGCGGAACAAAACTTAAATCTGCTCTCAAGTTTTCTAAATTAAGGTAAATATTATTATTAATAGTGACATTTCCATTTATTTTAAGTATAGTGTTTAAATTTTCAGGCGTTAATTCAAAAGAGCGCTGATAGGAAATACCCATATAGCGCATATATCCCTCGATAGCACGCAGTTGATAAAAAACTTTTTCTTCTAATGTTGGAAGATTTTTAGAGGTTTCGATAGCGAAGGCCGGTTTGTTATGATTGATGGCATAAAACGTGAGCGAGTGTTTCATGGCTTCATCATCAAATCGGGTGTTGGTATTGCGCACATCAAAGCAATGATGATTTTCAATGAGTCCACCGTTAAGTTCTTGGCTAACCGCAGATGCAATTTTATTCATATCTTTATAAATATGATCTCCATCAAGCGAAATCTGATCAATTACGCACGTTTGTCCCCAGGCTCCTGGATTGAAAATAGTATTTTTGTACTCTTTGCGGTAAAAGCCATGGCCATCGTGAAGATTGAGAATTAGATCCACTCGTGGATCAATAATAATCTTTTTAAGCTCATCAACGATGGGGAAATCAGCATCATCGGCATCGATATCGGCAAATTTACGATTCATGTCGCCGTTGATTCCACGGCTGTTAAGCATGATACTTTTATGGTTTAGATTAGGAATAACCCACAGGTTCCCTTTGGTGATTGTGTAGTATTGGGTAAGAATTGAAGCAGCGTAGTAACTGCCAGGTTCATTTCCGTGAATACCTCCAATGACAAAGAGCGTCGACCCTTCACTTTGTGATGCTTCGTGCTTTACGAGAGTAAATGGAAGAGCATGCAGCAGGGAGGTTAGGAATAAAACCAAGTATATAAGCCTCATGCTATTGCTCAGAGATGATGGAGATTGATTGATCGTTATTGAGCAAGAGAATTAAAGCCTTTTGACCTGTAAAGTTGTGTTTATCGCTGGTGTAGATCTCATCAAATGTCACCATAAATAGATTGGAGCGTTCCCCGGGATAAGGGATGATATTGAGATTGGAAAAGAGGATCTCTTTGGACTCTTTTTTATCAAAGACACGCTGCTTGTACATTTTAAAGTCATAATATTCCATCCCATCAAATCGAATAAAAGTCGTGTCATAAAAGGAGAGATAGCTCTGGAAATCGTTGTATTTCCACGCATATCGCCATTGATAAAGCTGAGACATAATGGTTGCATAGGGGAGGCTCGTGTGTTCTTTGAGTTTAGAATCAATAAGAAGGAGGGTGTTTTTATAATCAATCGCCCGATCCAAACCGGCGAGTTCGTCATTGTTGATGGCGATACACCCCTTGGTGAAGTTGTCTCGATCGCCATCAATCGGTACACCGTGAATCCAAATTCCAGACCCTTTTTTTCCGCGAATACGGTCATAAAGATTAGGATAAGAGGTTACAAAGGCCATTGGACCGTAAAACGGGTCAACCGTATTGAGTTTTTGTGTAATGGTATAAACGCCAATAGGGGTTCTTCGATCCCCTTCGTTTACTTTATCTCCGTCATATTTACCGGTATATGCGGGGATACTTTTCAGAAGGGCGAAACGCTCATTGTGATCTTTTCGGTAAAGATTGAGACTTGCGCGATCTTTACCGCATATTAAGAGCGTATCGGTTGCCTCATAATATCCAAAACGGAGATCTTTTTGGGCTAGTTTGGATTGCCAGTATGCCGTATCACTTATCCCGTGGTCAATCTCTTTTTGAATAGCACGCATTCCGCCATTTTGGTAGAGCTCCATCACTTCACCTCCAGAGAGGGAAGTCAGGAAAATGGAAAGAAGCAGTATTTTTTTTACCATTCATACCCCAAATCGCTTAAGAACTTTTTATCGGTGGTCCACCCTTTTTTAACCGAAACAAAAAGTTCAAGATAAACAGGCTTGGAGGCAAGACGTTCAATTTTTTCACGGGCATTTTTACCGATTCGCTTAATGGCAACTCCCCCTTTGCCAATAATAATCCCTTTTTGAGACTCTTTTTCGACAATGATGGTGGCACGAATGTGCTCTGTCGGAGAATCTTCATCGATTTTGTCGATCAAAACATCAGATTCATAAGGAATTTCATCACTAATGTTGTCGAAAATTGCTTCTCTGATGAACTCTTTATAGATGGTACGTATCATCTCTGTCGTGATATTTTCAGGATCATAAAGATAGGGAGACTCGTTTAGATGCTTTACGATAGTGTTGAGCAAGTCCTCTTTACCTACACTTTTGGTAACGGACATGGGGATAAGCGCTTCAAATTTATCGCTGTATTGGTTGTATTCACCGATTTTTTTCAGGAGATCACCTTGAGAGATTTGATCGATTTTACTGAGAACAATAATATGTTTGCGCTTGTCCCCGTTGATTTCTAAAAATTTCTCATAATAGCTTAGTTTGTCCGATGCGGGTGCCAAATAGACAACAATGTCACAATCACCGATGGCCTTGAGCGCCTCTTCGAGCATGTATTGGTTGAGAAGTTTTTCGGCTTGATGAAGACCGGGTGTATCGACAAAGATAATTTGATCATCATGGTGCATGACAATGGCGTTTGATCGTTTGCGCGTTGCATTTGCTTTTTGGCTGACTAGAGCGATTTTTTCGCCCAGCAGCCAGTTCATCATGGTGCTTTTTCCGGCATTAGGGCGCCCGATTAGGGCCACAAATCCTGCTTTATTCACCTTTGATCTCTACGTGAAGGGTTGCGTGGATACCGTGTCCGAGTTTGAGATCGAGATCATGCACTCCTGTGGTTTTAATCCCTTGTTTTGCATCTAACTCTTTTTTGTCGATTTCGATGCCGTGCTGTGCTTGGAGTGCGTGGGCAATCTCATCTTTGGTGACAGAACCGAAAAGGTGCCCTGTATCGCCCAGTTTCTTGGTGATAACAACTTTGAGTGCTGCTAAATTGGTCTTAATAGCCGTTAACCGTTCTATTTCTGCAGCGTCGCTGGCTGTTTTTTTGCGCTGATCGGATTCGTACTTTTTTAAAACTTCATGCGTTGCGGCAAGGGCAAGCCCTTTTCCGATGAGGAAATTTTTGCCATATCCGTCGGCTACTTCTTTTATCTCACCGGTTTTACCGACACCTTTGACATCTTTGGTTAATAATACTTTCATGCTTTTCCTTATCCCCGAACGATTTCACCGCTGTAGGTGACGATTCCACCCGCGAGATTTGATACTTTTTTATAGCCCATATCGGTCAATATACGCTGACAATGGGCACTTCTACTTCCAACATGACAATAAACGATAATGTGTTCATCCATTTTCAATTCGGCTTCGGTTAATGTTTGGAAGAAGCTGCTTGTAGGAACCAAGGCATCAACACCAGCGATACGTCCTGATTTCCACTCCATCCATTCGCGTACGTCAACGACTTTAAAGTTGACCATTCCAAGTTCGCGAGCTTCAAAAAGGGCTGCTAGTTCGTCTGTGTCAATGTTGCTTTTTTGTAGTAAAAATTCACACTCTTCTTTTGACAAGCCGCGAGAATGTTCGTGAACGACTTCTTGTAGTTCTTCGGTTTTAGCTTGTGCTGCTGCGTATTCAGGAGTACAGAATATCTGGCAGTGGCATACGCCGTCAACAGGAATTTCATGTTCAAGCGCCGGTTTGCATGGGCAGATACGATCTTCTTCTTTATTCCCTGTAATAAAGAAACAAGGGCAATAGCGCTTGCCATGCATCAACTTGTTACGTGTTAGGCCGAATTGGATCCCCTGATTAATCTCAAAATCAGGATTGTAGGCAAAGCCAAATTGGCTGCATACTTTGTCAGTAAATTTAATGGTTTTTTCGAGTTCTGTCTTGAACTCAACGGATTCCGGATCAATTTTAGTAATGGTTTGGCTCATAATTTTTTCCTTATTTATTTTTTCTAGCTTTACCGGCGATGATAAAGCGTAATGCGTTCAGTTTGATAAATCCGCCGGCATCTTTTTGATCGTAAACAGCATCTTCTTCAAAGGTACAGTACTCCGGGTTGAAAAGAGAGATATCGGAACTACGGCCTACTACGGAGATACCGCCTTTGTAAAGCTTAAGACGTACGCTTCCACGTACATTTTGTTGTGTTTTGTCGATGGCGGCTTGGAGCATTTCACGTTCCGGTGAGAACCAAAAACCATTATAAATGAGTTTTGCGTAACGGGGCATGAGCTCATCTTTCAGATGTGCTTCTTCACGGTCGAGTGTTAGTGATTCAATCGCACGGTGCGCTTTTAGCATAACTGTACCGCCTGGAGTCTCATAACATCCGCGGCTTTTCATCCCAACGAAACGGTTTTCGACGATATCAGCACGGCCGATACCATGACGACCTGCAATAAGATTGAGTTGTTCAAGCATAACAGCGGGGGAGAGTGCTTTGCCGTTTAGAGTAATTGGATCCCCTTTGTCATAACCAATTTCGATGTATTCGCTCTCATTGGGAGCATTCTCAGGAGACGTTGTCCAGCGCCACATACTCTCTTCAGGCTCAGCGGCAGGGTCTTCAAGA
>JAUXSZ010000021.1 GCA_030679635.1 Sulfuricurvum sp.
GGTGGAAGAGGTCCCTTCACTGGTCGAAGCGAAAAGCATCACCGCCGCTATTATCGACGGATCTCTTCCTAACGAATACCTTCGAGAAGCCTATCAGCTTCTCAGTGATGCGGGAATACGGGATATCAAACGCTCCCGTCTTCTGGATGACACCGTCAATAAAATCGAAAAACTCTCCATTGAAGAACTCCTCGCCCGTCATCCAAAGGATCTCGATACAAAAACAATCGGAAAATTCATAGAAGGCAAAACAATTCTCATCACAGGAGCGGGAGGAAGTATCGGCAGTGAGCTTTCTCTTCAATGCCAAAGTTTCGGAGCTAAGAATCTCATATTGATCGATCACAGCGAATATAATCTTTACCAAATCGGAGAGAAACTTCTCTCAGCAAAACTTCATCTGTGCAATATCCTTGATCGTGTCTCACTAGACTCTATTATTGATACGGCAAAACCGGATATCGTCATCCATGCGGCGGCCTACAAACATGTTCCTCTGTGTGAAGCGAATATCCAATCAGCAATTATGAATAACGTTCAGGGGAGTCGTAACGTCATCGACAGCGCCATTGAACATAATGTGCCCAAGATTGTTATTATCTCAACCGATAAAGCGGTACGCCCCACCAATGTGATGGGGACAACCAAACGGATTGTCGAGCTCTATGCCCAAAATGTTGATCCAAAAAACAGTGAGATCGCGGCCGTTCGTTTTGGAAATGTTCTGGGCTCTAGCGGGAGCGTTATCCCAAAATTCAAATCCCAAATTGAGTCGGGCGGTCCGATCACTCTTACCCATCCGGACATTACACGCTATTTTATGTTAATCAGCGAAGCATGTCAGCTAGTTCTCCAAGCGACCGCAATTGCGAAGGGGAAAGAACTCTTTATCCTCGATATGGGGAAGCCTGTCAAAATTATTGATTTGGCACGTACGATGATCAAGCTTTACGCCCCAAAAGAAATCGAAATCGTGCTGAGCGGTCTACGCCCTGGAGAAAAGTTGTATGAAGAGTTACTGATGGATGAGAATGAACAAAAAACATCCTATGCATCGATTATGATTGCGGGGTCAACACACTATCCGATAGAACAGCTCAATAGTGATATCGAAAACTTAATGAATACTCACGACCCCTTAAAGATTCTCAAAAAAATCGTCCCTGAGTTTATCGCTCATACAGTGTCTCTATCGGAGAGGGTTTGTTGATATAATATCCTTGCGCATAATCTACTTCAAGCTCCTTTAACACATGCAGCACTGCCGCATTTTCAACAAATTCACAGATCGTTTCAATCCCCATGACGTGACCAATTTGATTGATCGCATCCACCATTGCACGATTGACGGTATTGAGATGAATATCATGAACAAAGGAACCGTCAATCTTAAGATAATCAATCGGCATATTTTGCAAATAGGAAAATGATGAGAGTCCACATCCAAAATCATCAAGTGCAAATTTACACCCAAGAGCTCTAAATTCGTTGATAAAGGAGAGCGCGTTGACCATATTCCCTATCGCTTCCGTTTCCGTTATCTCAAACGTAATCACATGAAAAGGAACGCCATAATATCCGAATAACCCTCGGATAAACTCCTTTGTTTTTGGATCTCCCATGGATGTTCCGGAGATATTAATACTAAAATGGATCTCTTCAGACGCTTTATCTCGAATCTTATCAAAAGCGATAAACGTATGTTCAATCACCCAGCGATCAAGCTTGGGCATAAGTCCATACCGCTCTGCTGCAGGGATAAATGCCATGGGGGGAATAATATCACCGTTTGCTTCTTGAAGCCGAATCAAAACCTCATAATGGTGTCGCTGTAAAGGATCCAACACAGGGACGATGGATTGGGCATACAAAACAAAAGAGTTATTCACCAGCGCTTCCTCTAACCGGCCGATCCACTGCATCTGATTGCGCCGTTCTTGTATGGTTGCATCTTCAGGATGGGCAACATGAATCCGATTTCGACCGCCATCTTTTGCCGCATAACACGCGGCATCTGCCTGTGAAAGAAGATTGGTAAGGGTGCAACACTCATGCGTTATCCCTACCATTCCGATGCTCGCTCCGATTCCAAACGTATTTCCCTGCCAGCTAAAGCGATACTCGCCGATAGCATTAAGGAGCCGTTGCGCTTGCTGTTGTGCGTTCTCAATAGTAGAATCAATATAAATAATTCCAAATTCATCTCCGCCAAGACGGGCTACAACATCGCTATCCCTGGCAGAACGCTTTAACACCAACGCAATCTGGCGCAAGAGCTCATCTCCCGCAATGTGCCCGCATTTGTCATTGACAATTTTAAATTGATCTAAATCGATATAGCACAGGACGTGATCGCTTAAATCTTTTTGTGCACTGCTAATGACCGCTTTTAACCGTTCTTCAAACTCATACCGATTCACCAATCCCGTAATGGAATCGAGCCTCACCATCTTTTCAAGCTCTTCCGTTCTGCGCAATACTTCTAATTCCAGAGACTGAGTCTGATTCTGAAGCCGTACATTGAGCTCCCGATTTTCAAAATCGGCACTGGCCAGTTCATCCGTATTAATCGTCACTTTATGGCCAAGCCAAAACAAAAGCCCAATAATAGCGACAATATTCACCTCTCTCCAGAATGGATCATCTATAAACAAAAACAAAGCAACCAAAAAACTAATCGCAAATACAAATCCATTAAATTGCATCCCCGTACAATTTTGCGCGGAGAGCGAACAATAGTCACATCGGGCATAGGGTTTAAATCCATTTCGAGCGAGGATGCAGTTGTTATTGGTATTTTTATCCGAAGAAAGAGTTGGACACGATGACGTTTCAAAGCTTTTAAATCCAATATATCCTAACGCGGAGAGACAAAACCCAAAAAAAGTGCTGATCATCATAAAGACACCCATGAAGGTCCCGATCAACCATGTCACTAACGGAGTATGTTGATAAAACGCAATGGCGATCAGCGAAACCAAAAGTCTTGAAAAAAGTTCAAACCATTCGCTCTCCTGATTCATAAAATAAGAGCGCTCGTAGGCGGGAGAAATATGCCATTTATGGTCTTTTAGGAAATAACTCAGACCACGAAAAAGCCAACTCGTCGGAGAAAGATTGAGCGTTGTGCCCAGTGTCAACAGATTAATGGCAAAATAGAGGTAAAAAAGTTCAATACGTTGAAAAAAAACACCGAGGATCACTATGATTCCTAGTATCAATCGATTAAATTTTACGGCACCTGGTTCGGGGGGGTGATAGGTAAATCCAAACAAAAAACGTCTCCTAATATCAAAAAAATATCACATATTACTATTATGGCTATGATAGCGAAGCCGTGTAAATTGTTCCTTAATTATGGCAATCAAGTTTAGAAGAATAGGTTTATCGGATAACAAGAGGGCAAAGAGGCGCTGCCTCTTCCTTTTTAGAGTTCTGTTTTTAGAGCAGCGCCGTTAGAAGCGTTAGAAACGAGGAGGCTGTAGCGTTTGAGCCACTTGGAGGTAATCTCTTTTTTAACGGGAGTGAAATGCAATCGACGCTTTTCAAGCACTTCATAGTTAACATTTAATTGCAGAAGATGGGTATCCACATCAATTTCAATCTCATCCCCGTCTTCGATCAATCCGATTACGCCCCCCTCGGCAGCTTCAGGGCTTACGTGTCCGATAGAGGCACCGCGTGTGGCACCGCTAAATCGACCATCAGTAATGAGCGCAACGCTCTCACCCAGCCCCATCCCCATAATAAGCGCCGTAGGGGCCAGCATTTCCTGCATTCCAGGCCCCCCTTTTGGCCCTTCATAACGGATAACAACTACATTCCCCGCTTTTACTTTATGACCCATAATCCCGTCAATCGCCTCTTGCTGTGAGTTGAAGCACAGTGCTGTCCCCTTGAATTGGCGCATATTTGGGGTGATTCCTGCTGTTTTCACAACGGCCCCCTCCTCCGCGAGATTTCCAAAAAGGATCGATAACCCTCCTACGGGAGAAAATGCGTTTTCGTTGGTGTGAATAATGCTCGTATCTTTGATCACAGCGTCTTTGATCCGCTCACCCAACGTTTCACCCGTCACCATCATCGCATCAAGATGCAACACACCTCCGCGACGGCTCACCTCTTTCATAACAGCATTGACACCGCCTGCGCGGTTAATATCATCCATATGTACCGTTGAGAGTGATGGAGAAATTTTTGCGATGTGGGCTACTTTCTCACTGATGGTATTGATCTGTGTAATATCAAAATCAACTTCCGCCTCTTTGGCAATGCTGAGAAGATGCAATACCGTATTGGAGGACCCGCCCATCGCCATATCAATAACGAATGCATTATGTATTGCTTTCTCATTTAAGATGTTACGCATATTCCATTTTTCGCTATTTTCATCCAAAACCATCTCAACAATACGTTTAGCCGCAACCTTCACCATTGCGATACGTTCAGGCGTCATTGCCAAAACGGTACCGTTACCCGGCAATGCCACCCCCATCGCCTCACAAAGGGTATTCATTGAGTTCGCCGTAAACATCCCAGAACATGATCCACCGCTCGGACACGCTTCGCACTCGATCTCATACAGCTCCTCATCCGACATTTTCCCATTGGCATGCTGCCCTACTGCTTCAAATGCCGTTGCCAAATCGATTGGAGTACCGTCTTTCTTATGCCCTGCCTTCATTGGTCCGCCCGAAACAAATATCGTCGGAACGTTGACGCGAAGTGCACCCATAAGCATCCCCGGAACAATCTTGTCACAGTTAGGAATACAGATGAGGCCATCGAGCTTGTGGGCATTCATGACGGTTTCAATACTGTCGGCGATCAACTCACGGCTAGGGAGGCTGTACAGCATCCCATCATGCCCCATCGCGATCCCATCATCAACACCGATTGTATTAAACTCAAACGGCACTCCCCCCGCTTCACGAATCGCCTCTTTGACAATACGGCCGTATTCTTGAAGAAAAAAGTGTCCTGGAATGATGTCAATGTGAGAGTTCGCAACGCCGATAAAAGGCTTGTTAAAATCTTCATCTTTCAAGCCCGTTGCTCGGAGCAAACTTCGGTGAGGGGTCTTGTCAAAGCCCTTTTTGATGGTATCACTGCGCATGAAAATCCTTTGGATAAATAGATAAATTAAGTTGTTGCGATTATACCGCAGGGGAACTCTCAAAACCTTTCATTGGAATACAAAAGTACGAAATTAAGTAAAACTCTTTACAGACACCAAAAAAGTTGCTATACTTCCACTCCACGAATAATATGCGGGAATAGCTCAGTGGTAGAGCACGACCTTGCCAAGGTCGGGGTCGCGAGTTCGAACCTCGTTTCCCGCTCCATATACCTCAGTTGAAATATCGAGAATCGATGTCTTAACTGAGGTATTTTTTGTTATCGTTGCCCGGATGGCGAAATCGGTAGACGCAAGGGACTTAAAATCCCTCGGTGGTAACACTGTGCCGGTTCAAGTCCGGCTCCGGGCACCACATGGATGGTGGCATGGCCAAGTGGTAAGGCGCTGGTTTGCAAAACCTTGACCCCCGGTTCGAATCCGGGTGCCACCTCCAAAATGTAAAATATACTCATTCTAATACGGGTCACTGGCAGAGTGGTCGATTGCACCGGTATTGAAAACCGGCGAGGGTTAAACCTCCCAAGGTTCAAATCCTTGGTGGCCCGCCACATATAAAACTCCCTATTTACAGCACCTCCCTAACCAAAATCAATACGCTCTTGTACTATAATATTCATTATATATTTTTAAACATTTTACCGGATTGGCTTTTTATGACCAAATACTGCACTTCTCCAAAAATACCTTTTTTCAAAATCCTTCGCTGGCAACTCTCCAGATTGTTCTCTCGAATGCCACAAATAGAGGGATCAATTGTTCAGACTCATGCGGAGCTTCCAGAGGGTGAATATGCTATGTGGATGGGACATGCTACTCTTTGGCTCAAGCTTGGGGAGTCCACCGTTGCCATTGATCCTGTACTAGAAAACATCCCTATGCATCACCGTTTTACAGTGCTTCCCATACCTAAAGAGCAGCTGCACGCGGATATCGTTTTAATCACACACGCCCACTATGACCATTACGATAAACCCTCTGTAAAATTCCTGCTCGCACAAAACCCCGATCTCATCATCGTCGCTCCTGCCGGATTCTGGCGTTATATGAAGGGATTGGTTGATAGGGAGCAGTGTTTTGAGATGGAGTGGTGGGAATCGTTGATGGTAGGAGGCTTGTTTATAACGCTCGTCCCTGCCAAACACTGGAGTAAGAGAACCCTTTTGGATACCAATAAAGCATTGTGGGGAGGGTATGTGATTCAAAACGAAGAGCATACCCTTTATCACAGCGGGGACAGCGCTTCGGGAAATCATTTTAAAACCATAGGGGAACGTTTTGAAATCGATGAAGCGTTTTTGCCGATCGGAGCCTATCGGCCCGAGTGGATCATGCGCCACAACCATCTCAACCCACCCGAAGCGATTCAAGCCGCCATTGATCTTGGGGCAAAAACACTCATTCCGATCCACTACGGGACGTTTGATCTCTCGGATGAACCGTTGCCCGAACCGCTCGAATGGTTTGAAAAACTAATCGCCGAAAACCGCTACCCATTTTCGCCCAGAATCGTCAGAATCGGGGAAATTTATCGTTTTAACACGACATCCACGTTCAAATCGATCTGATCCCGCACGCTCAAAAAGAGTAATCTAGGCGGCTTGATCCCAAAATCGGTCATCTTGAGAGCGCTGGTCGCTTTAATACGCACTTTTAAACTCTCTTCGGTGATTTTCCCCTCAAAAGTGATCGGTTTTGTCACGCCGTGCAGAGTCATCGTCCCTTTGAGAAGATAATTGTCTCCCCCTATTGCCACAACCTCTTTGACCTCAAATACCGCTTTAGGAAATATAGAAGACTCTAGGGCCTCTTGCATATCGGCATCTCGTTTTTTGTTATCGCTGATCAGATCGCTCATCGATACTTCAATAAACCCTTTTAATGTTAAAGGAGTGGACTCCATAGACAAATGGGAGATTGCCCTCTTGGCAACCGGATCAATCTTCTTATCTATAGCCATTTCCGTATGGGCCTTGATAGCTCCCGATTCAAACGACAAATTCCCGCCAAAGACAGCAGCGGTCAAGACAACCGCTGCAAAACTCAATTTCAACATCATGCTATTCTCCTAAAATAAAATGGATACGCTAGACTAAATAAACCTAATGCCGCAACCACAATCCAAAGCTGATGATAAAGGGCAACAGCATTGGCCGCCGATGCGGCGATCCAACCCACCCCGACCATCGCGATACCAATCACACGAATATTATGCGTCTGGATTAATGTTTGAAACAACAGCACATTATAGTACGAAATAGCAACCGGATAAATTATGGCCAACCAAAGTCCTTCTCCTCCATAGAACAAGGCGTAACTGAGGATAAACAAGCCCCAAATCACCCCAAATCACCCAAAATAGCGCAAGAGGAAGTTCACGATGGCAACAAATTCACCGAAGCCAATGTCGATGCCCTTTAGTACCTGCTCATGGCCGTAAAAATGGTCCAGCGCCTTGAGCGGGGTGATCATTGTTCAATCGCCGTTTTAAGTTCTGCCGCCGTAGACATATAGGTGATGCTCGCCACAACGTTCCCGTTAAACTTCATAACGGTAATTTTTTCTTCTTTTCCCGGAAACTTAAGCCCCTCTTCTTCATCGCGTATCAGCAACACCGTATGAGAATATTTTCTCATTTCCGGCAGAGCGAACGCTTCGGTGATGAAATTGGGCATTCCCGAGATATCGGCCACGAATGCCGCGTTGTATTTTTTCAAATACCCGCTGACCTGTCCGTTCAAAAATTCATTGACCGTCGCTGCGGTCTCTTTTTCATACGCCAAGATAAGCGTTTTTGGCATTACTTTGAACGCGGTCCGTTTTCCGTGTTGATCTTGCAAATCCAAAGGGACAACCGACTGACCGATGCTATAGGGAATTCCCCAGACACTGGCGGCTATCAAAATTAACATAATTGCTTTTTTCACACGTATCCTTCACCGTAATTTCTACTGTAAGTATAGAGCTAAAAAGCTGACGCGTGTGTTATTACTTTTTTATTTATGCGTGATGGTGCGCAGTGTCTCTTGAATATCCCGTAATTGATCCATGCTGAGGGAAAAAGTCTCGTCCATGGCTTTATCGAGATGATTCATCTCCGTGAGAGTAATTCCCAGCGGATCTTTTTTAGCCGCTTTGGCAATTCCGTCAGCCATCGTCACGTTGTCCAGTTTTTTTCCGGCATGACGGAGGAAATAGGTGAGGAAGTAGCCGCCGGAGTGATCTTTTTCAATGGCCACGATCGCCCGTTTCGCGCCGCTGTTTTCAAAAGAGATATTCGGGGCAAGAATTTTAAAATCCTCGATACTCATATATCCGATGTATACTTTTGTATAAATATCTTGATAACGCTGCGTAGTACTGCGACGGAAAAAATCCCAATCGACTATCTCTTTTCCTCGCAACGATCGCATCATCCATGTGAGGGTGCTGTAATATTTAAATGCGGCAACTTTCAACTCATCCGCATGGGCAATTTTATCGCTTTGGACCCGCACCATCGGGGCACGAGGGGCACGGGAGCTAAGGCTCTCTAAGATATGGCGCGCGCTGTAAGGCTCGGTCATCCATACGCTGGCATACGGTGGAAGATCCGATGTCCCCGTAGCCCCTTCATTGAGGACCAGCAATGCTTTCACGTTGTAACGGGGAAAGAGCACTTCCAATAACGCCCGTTTTTTACGGAGACGTTTTTTGAGATTACTGACCGATTTCACGAGAGTCATTTCAACGAAATAAAGCTCCTTCTCGGTAAACAACAATCCGTCGAACTCTCCGATCTCTTTATGCCGGGCACGATAAATAATCTGCCCTTTCCAGCTCACTGAGAGGGCATCGCTCTGTGCATGGGTACGGTTTTTATGCGGCCCTTTGATAATAAACTGTTTGATTTGGGGTTCATTGGCAGCATATCGGAGAAGTTTTTCATAGATGTAATTCTCATATACCTCCCCCTCAAACGAGCGAAAAGCGCTCACGTACGCTTCATCTTCCATCGTCAGCCCTTTGGCCTCCAAGGATAAAAGATGGTCAATGTTATAGTCGTAATAAAGGAGATTGTCCCCGAGATCTTCATCACCGTGGGGAATTACTGTAGAATTAATGGTTAAAATGGGAGCCTCTTTATGAGCGTTTCTAGGCATCATCATTAATGCCCACCGTATTTTAGCGAAATTCTTAAAAAAACTCTATTTCGCCTTCATACCCTGTTCCCTCTATGGGGTGAATTGGCACTTTAATCTCCTCTTTTGGCTGGACATGTTACACTTTTTTTATGCAACATTTTACCCCTACCGATGACCAGATTCGCAGCCAGTTTGTCACGTCGCTTATGAACTATTTCAAAATAGAAGAAGACGTTTTTTTACGCAGCCACATCGATGAGCTGATCCGCCCCATAAGCGTCGGACGGTACAGCGACTTTCTCCATCGTCTTTCGACAAGAACCCTCGCGTTCAAAACGGGGATCGAAAAAATTGCCCTCATTGCTCAAGAGCTTTTAGAAGAGCAACTCTCTCCGCTGGCTAAAGAGGCCAAAGAGCGTACTCAAAAACTCTACAACCTGATGTACGACCTGCGCCGCAGTATCACCGAGGAGCGCAACAGCGAACACAGCGCCCTCGAGCGATTCGAAAATGTCCGGTTTACCTCGATCAAGCGTGCCGATTCTTCTGAATTGCTCCTCGACTCCATCGATATCGACGTTATTCGTAACGTGACGAAGCGGTGGATTTATGACTATGTCTCTCTGGACAAAGGTCTCTTTGAATCCCGTGTAGAGCGTGAGTATACGACATTGCTTCTAGAGCGTGAACGTGCCCAAAATACTCAGCGCATAGCGCAACGAACCAAAGGCGCACTGAGCGCAAAACGGTTATGATTACGATCCCCGTTTCCCTCATCGATCGTGACGATTTAACGCTTTTGGAGCGAGCACTGCTCCCCCTCATCGTCCGACACGGTTTTCACTGGGGAGAGAAGCCGACACCTCTGAGTGCGTCACTCCTGGCCAATCACCTCCGTCATAGTTCCAAAGAGGTGGTGCATGCGCTTGACGCACTGGTGGCCAAAAAAATCCTCAAAACCATTCGTGAAAAAACGGCCGATGGGGTTATGATTCTTTACGTCCTTGAGCCGATCCAAAATATCCAAAACACCCCTGCTTCCGTTGCAATAGCCACGCAGTACAGTGACAGTAACTATTATCTCAATCTTTCTAGTGAGACCTTTCAAGAGCTGCATGTCTATGCCCTTGAAGCATGTGATCGCGAGGGAGTCCGACGGGAGCTGTTCGATGATTTCAATTTCTACCAGCGCAGCGAAAACCGACGTTCATTTGACTGGCATGCCGAATTTGAGCGCTGGATTCGCCGTTCTCTCTCTTCTAGCGCTCCGGCGCTGGCCACCTCTTCACAAATAGAGGAGAGCAAGCCCTCAGGTGAGCAGTTCGAGATGGCGCAATATTTTATCCGTCGCTTAGCCTCTGTCGACCCTCAGTTTGAAGAGCCTTTTGATGTGATGAGCTGGGCCCGTCAGATTCAGTATCTCATTCAGTCCGAAAACTACACCCTCTTGGATATTAAATCGGGAATAGACTGGCTTTTCAGTGCCAAAGGGGATTGGTTCCGCCCCAATGTCCCCGATGCCTACCATCTGCGCAAACACTTCAAACGGCTCATTGCCCATACACGAAGCTTCCGAGACGGTGCCCAGAAACTCCCTGATGGGATCAATATTTTCGATATTATCGGACGGGAATAGCCTCTTTTTTTAGATTATTACGTGCTATAATCAAAAAAATACAACCGAAGGTCTCTTATGAATCTTCTGTCCTTATATCTTGACCAGCCACTCTCCCATGCCAAAATAGAATATGCTCTCGACATCATCCTCCTCAAAGGATTCGAGAACGGCTACTACGGTCAAAACACCCTACTTCATGTCGCATTATCCCCCTTTAGAGTTCTCACCCTCATCAGCGAAGAAAAAAAAGAAATTATCGCGGCACTTGATAAATTGGGGATCACTCTACATACCGAAGAGGAAAGCTCTCATCCCTATCAAGATTATCCCATCCTTATCGATCCCGCCCTCACAACCTCTTTTAGTGTAACCAATGAGGCGATCACGCTCAAAGATGCTTCGCTCATCAGTTTGAATATTATCGCCCTCGCCATCTCCCAAAGCGTCGGACTTGAGGTCTACGAACACCGGCTCGAAATTCTATTTACGCAAAGCCGCCGTATTGTCGAATCGATCCATACCTTTTCGATGGCACGGCGCTCTCATTTGCTCAAGTTCACCAAACAGTTAGCCCTCACCCGCCATGATATGGTCAGCAACCTACTACTTCTCGATAAACCTAATATTTTATGGGATGAAGAAGAGGCTGAATCTCTTTATAACCGTCTAGCCTTCGTTTTGGAACTTTACGATCGGCACGAAATCGCCCTCTCGAAACTTTCCCAGATCAAAGAGGATGTGATGCTCGTCATGGACCTCATCAATCATAAAAGAAGCGAATTTTTGGAGTGGATCATCATCGTCCTCATCGGCGTTGAAATCGTTATGGGGCTTATGGAGTGGTTTAGATAAGATTCGTGGAGGCAAGCAATTATTATTTTTAATAAAGAAATTATTTTTAACACTATATAATGATTGAAATTAATTGTTAGGATATTGCCCGTTCCCATGAGTTCCTGCATATTTATCTCATTTTTTATCAGGATTGCTTCGTCGCACACAATGGGTGTGTGCCAAAAAATCAACACCAGATGACCATTCTGATCGCTCCACTCCTTGTCGGTATGATGGGAGTAGCCTTTTATTCGGTCAAACGGTACCTCTCTAAAAAAAACGATCATTATCACGCTCTTTTTAATGCCTCCCCCGCCGCACTAATCGAACTCGATGAGCAATGGCGCATTGTAGCCTGGAATAAAAAGGCACAAAGGCTGTTTGGGTGGGAAGCATCCGAAGCGATTGGCCAAAATATCCTGAAGTTAATCGTCCCTCTCAGAGATCGCGCTCATGTCAGATCCTCTTTACTCGCGGCACGCAAAGAGGGGAAGAGCGACTCCAAAAACTTCAATATCTCCAAAGACCGAAAAGAACGCTTTTGTGAGTGGCACAATAGTCGTATCGATGGCACCCATTCCGGTATCATCTGCACAGCAAAAGACATTACTGAGATAACGTCCCACGTGACCATATTGACCCATCAGGCATGTCATGATTCTCTAACCGGTGCTACCAACCGCTCGGTTATGGACGATCGGCTTCATCACGCGATTGACCGTGCTGAGCGTTCCCATACCCGAATCGCTCTTTTTTTTATCGACCTGAACGATTTTAAACTTGTAAATGACCAATATGGACATGAAGCGGGGGACAAAATCCTCCTAGGAGTCGCTACTGCCCTGAGGGGATGTTTACGAAACTGTGATACTATCAGCCGTTTTGGAGGGGATGAATTTGTCATAATCATTGAAGACATTGAAGATGAGCAGCACATTCAAACTGTCCGTACTGCCATCGAATTTGCCATTTCAGAACCGATAAAAATCGACGAAACGAATTCTTTGACGGCTCGTGCGAGTATTGGAATGGCCCTCTATCCCGATGATGCAGCCGATGCCGATTCTCTTATCAAAGCCGCCGATGTCTCGATGTACCTCAAGAAAAAAGAGAAACCTAAAAAACCGCGTGCCAAATCTGCTGCTAAAAGAAAGGACCCTCTCCCGTTGGAACTTTCCTTATATCCTGACACCCGCTCCTTGTGATTCCACCTTTGGTATAATGGCATCCTTACATTACAAGGAAATAACGATGAATTTACGATGGATAGCTCTCCTTTCTTTTGCAACCCTATTAAGCGCCAATCCTGAATGCATAAGCAAAGCATATCCCGATTCGGTCAAATCAGCGAATGAGCAGTCTATTATTTTAAAAGACGGCACCACTCTTCCCTACCGCACCTCATCACCTAAAAACTCGTGGGATGAGAAAATCAACAATGCCGATTTGGCGACCCAGCTCAGTCAAACGTACGACGCAGGGGGAATCGATACCCCCCCTCCCTATCTCTTCGATCCGGGTCGATTACGCTATCAGCCTTTTTTCCAAGCATTGTATGGAAAAGATAAAAAAGAAATCGAAGCGAATCTTGTCACGATAGAGTGGCCAACGCTCAAAGGGAATATTAAACTGCGCGTTAATCGCTCTCAAGAAGTAAACAAAAAACTTTATGCCATCGGACAAGAAATTTCCCGCCTCCCAAAATCAGACCGTATCTGGGCCGAGGGTGCCTGCACCTACGCGTACCGTGTCATCAAAGATACGGACCGTCTCTCCATGCACAGTTTTGGAATCGCCATCGATTTAGCTCCGTCCAAAACCCAGTACTGGAAAGGGGAGGCATCTTCAGAGAGCGCCAAAATCGGCTATAAAAACACCATGCCCCTCTCTATTGTCCGCATTTTTGAAAAACACGGATTCATTTGGGGAGGGCGCTGGTATCACTATGACACGATGCATTTTGAATACCGGCCTGAACTTCTCGCACCCGGATGCGTTCTCAAAAATAAGTAGCCAGGAGCGCTACTGGCCTAAAAACTCGATCACTTTTTCTACGGGACGACCGATGATCGCCTGATCACCTCGGATCAGGATCGGACGCTCAATAAGTTTTGGATGCTCGACCAAAACATCAATGAGTTTATTTTCATCCTCTATGTTTGCCAATCCAAGCTCTTTATACAGATCCTCTTTCGTCCGCATAAGCTCCCGTGCCAAAATCCCAAGTTTTTTCAAAAGTATTTCAATCTCTTCTCGTGAAGGAGCCGTTTCGAGATATTTGAACACTTCCATCTCTTCCCCTTTTTCTTCCAGCAATTTTAACGCTTCGCGTGATTTGGAACATTTCGGATTGTGCCAGATAGTTGTCATTCATAACTCCATTTTTTACTAACATTATAACTTTTCACTTTGAGATTTTAAATTATTAATAAATTCTTATTTTTATTACTTAACACTAATGTAACACTTTTCTCTCATAATCGCACACTTTATTCTCAATTATAAGGAAGTGCCATGTCCAAACCCCGCCGAATTTCCCACAGTATCCTCTTGTCCACTCTTATCGCAGGCGCATGTTTTGCCACTGAAGATCTCGGTATTATC
>JAUXSZ010000022.1 GCA_030679635.1 Sulfuricurvum sp.
ATTGCGCGATTAGGTTATAATTACAAAAATAACGCAAGGTCTTATCTTCATGTCAAAATCTCCGACACTCTTAGAACAATTTCGCTCTTTCTGTTTTCAAAACAACGCCACCGACTTTGAAGAGGCGGTTAACTATTTCGCTGTTTTTGGCGGGATGGGTTGGAGTGTAGACATGTCAAGAAACTTGGATGAGTTGATCGAAGAGAAGATCTTGAAAAATTACCGGTACATTCATGGCGATATTGCGAAGATCACGCAGAGCAATACGACCCATCATTCCCTCCTTAGCGCGATCGCCATCGGAGACAGACGGGAATACTCGGCATTTAAGAGAGCCGATGCTGTTCGAGAAGACGGTAAAGCCTCCATAAAGTTTTTAATAGACAACGGACTGCTGATACGTGATGTATCGCAGGATCAGCCCGTTGATGAGAATGAAGTAGTCTCGGATAAATTTTTGTTTACACAGCCTTTCATGCGCTTTTGGTTCTCTTCTATCTCCCCTTATTACAAGGGGATCAAAGAGGGCGACTATACAGAAGTAAAAGAGCGCTGGGGTCATCTGCAGTATGAGTTCACCGACCTCATTTATAATCAGTTGGTGATGGAACTTGTCAAAAAGAATTTTCCAAATGACCCAGTCGAAAAAATCGGCTCTTACTGGGATAAAAATTGTGAAATTGACATTTTGGCAAGAACGAAGTCGGGCAAAGTCATTGCGGGTGTTTGTAAATATTCAAAAGCAAAGGCCAATAAAAGTGAACTCACAAAGCTCAAAGAAAAATGCGATCAGGCACAGATTGATGTTAATGTTTTTGTGATTTTTTCAAAAAGCGGCTTTTCAAGCGAGCTTAAAAAAGAAAAAGGGGAAGCGGTAAGACTCTTATCCCTTAAAAATCTCACAACTCTGATGGACAACCTCAAACCAAAAGAACTCCTTGTTAATACGAATAAGAGGTACTAAAGGGGAAGATGCCGTCTGAAAAGACGACAAAGAGAAAGATATGTTTTACTGATTTGCTTTTCTATTTTCCCAAATAGAATGGGCGAATGCAATTGAAATAAGTCCGATACCAATCGTTCCCGTAACCGCTTCACCGATGTGCGTCGTGATTTTCATGAGCATGATAATCGCCAAAATTCCGATTGCATAGTGAGCCCCATGCTCTAGATAGCGAAATTGTGACAATGTTTTATGCTCTACGAAATAAAGGGTAATACTCCTTACAAACATGGCCCCTACACCAAGCCCGATCATAATAATGAAGATATTGCTGGTCAATGCGAATGCACCGATAACACCGTCAAAACTGAAACTCGCGTCCAATATTTCCAGATAAACAAATCCGGCGATACCGCTTTTTACCGTGTCCGATGAGAGAAAATGGTCCAACATCCCAAGCAGTGAATGGAGTAAGATTCCATACATAAACGCTAATACAACCCCAAAATCCTGTGTGATATGCCCAAGGGTAATCCCCACCATGATCGCCGTAATCAACTCGATATTGGCTACCCCTGAAAACTTTTCAACAATTTTAGAACCCTCAACAAACTTCACCCATTTTATATCTCTCTCTTGAAAGAAAAAATCCAAAAATACCATAAGCAAAAAGGCTCCACCGAAAGCGAAGATCGTCGATTCGGTTGCTTTAAGAACCTTTTCGTACTGTTCGGGCTGATTCATCGCCACTTGCAATGTTTCCATCAATCCCATCCCTGTCACAATCGCCACAATTGCCAAAGGAAAGACCAAACGCATACCAAAAACAGCAAGAGGAAGACCAAAAAGGATAAACCGCTTCTGCCAAATCGGATCCATGGTTTCTAGTACTTTTGCATTAACCACAGCATTGTCAAATGAAAGTGATATTTCAAGTACAATCAGCAAGAACGTAATGTAGATAGCGGCTAAACCGCCCAAATAAAAAGAAGCAATCAGCCCCAGTGCCATAATTGCGAATGAAGAGTAAAAATAGCGCATGTAACTGCCCTTACGAAAAGATACGCAATTATAGTGTAACTTCATCGGCTTACGCGAATTAAATCACATTTAACCTCGACGAGGAGTCTGTTTAATCCCAAAATGTTTACTCATAAATTGTCTCTTATGGCGAATAAAATACTTGGCAGTGAGGTACGTTTTGAGATTTCTTCTGGAATGTATGATTCTAACGGTCCGATGGGTAATGGCTTCGGTTTTTAGTCCAATAGCTTCCGAATAATTTTTGAACAGTGTTTGCCATTTCATCAAGGGAGATTGATTTCCAGAAATGGATAAAAAAATATCTTCCAATGCCAGACGTTCTTCTTTTGTTAGACTGCTCATACTTACCCCTTCAATTTATTTATTTTGCGCACCACTCGGATGATCTCATCATCATCAAGCATCCCCAGCATCTCTAGCACGGCTTTTGCAGACTGCGGTTTCGTATTCCCCAATCTCCAATCCTGATACGTTCGCATGGATAAACCAAGCTGATCCGCCATCTCTTTTTGAGAAATCTTTTTCCCATTTCGTTGTGCTTCAAGCGCATTGTGCAAGAGATTGAAAAGATCGTTTGTTTCCATTGAAATATTGTACGTTTAATTGTATTAAATAACAATTAAATACAACATTAACGCTGTTATAATTGTTATAATATTTACTTTTATGTATATTATATAGTATATATATAGTTTATTATCATATATAAAGTATATATATACGATATTCCGTATATTATTAAAAGCTTATGCTTTTCTATAACCGTCCAAAAAAAAAAAGATTACAAAAGGAGGGAGGGGTTGACGTGAGCTTAGATCAGGGCATCATGCCATTGAACGAGAGATAAGCGAAACCCTTTGGTCACAGGAAGCACTTCATGGGAAAAATAGGGGTTGCTCAAAAATACGAGCATATCGCCGGCCTGGGGCTGCAGGGTAATCGTCCGACCTTGATCGTCGCACAGATAGTTAAAAAGGAGTTCTCCCCCCTCAAAGCGCTCCTCACCCTGCCCATGCACAGAATGTGACGTCGCAAAAAGGACGGTTGAAAGCTTACGCTCTGCCGCGACAGGGACATATCCAACGGTGTGCCCCTCATAATCACGCAATTCGCTGGAATCATCCGCATGCCGTACGTAAAAAGCCCCCTCATCATACCCCAGCACCTGTACATTGGTAGATCGTGTTAATGAGAGGGAAAAAAATGCTTCTATCTCATTTCGAAAGAGATCAAATCGGCTTTGGTATAAACGGTGATGCACCGGGTTCAAAGCATAAATGTCCGTTTTTCGTATGCTGGAATTCACATGCCCCCCTCTCAATGAGGCTTGGTACACGTCCTTTTCCTCACGGACAAGAGAGGTTATTACCCGGCAATCTTCACTACTTAGAACCCCTTTGATAAGCATGTAGGGAAAATCGTGATAGGGGTTAGGGAGACGTTTGGTGGGGATATCCCACCTTGTGAGAGCATCCTGTGCGTAAACATAGTTACTGATTTGATGCATTAACGTTTATTGCTTATCCGTCACAATGTAGAGCTGTTCATGCCCTAAACGCTTGAGAACATCCATAACCCCTACAAAATTTTGAAATGCCGCTTCTTTGTCGCTGTAGAGAACGACCGTCATCTCACGGCCTCCGGCAACGACCTTTTGTTCAAACTGCTCTAAGCTCACCTGCTCTTTGTCGCCCAGCCATAGCGTCCCATCTTTTTTAATGGTCAGTTTGAGCTCGCTTGGCTTATGCTCAGTGCCGGTCCCTTTTGCCTCGGGTAAATCCACAGGGATGAGCCCTGTTTTTACGAAGGTGGCCGTGGTCAGAACCATAACCAACAAGACCAGCATGATGTCGATAAACGGGATAACGTTGATCGAATCGATCCGTTTCATTTTCATCGTACTAGCCTCGTTTTTTATGGGCATCGATTTCCCACTGAGTCAGAATACGCTCCATTTTACGCAGTAAAATATTGTAAAAAATGATGGATGGGATCGCGACCACAAGCCCAAGCGCCGTTGCTTTCAATGCCAACGCGAGACCTGTCATGATTTTTTTCGGATCAACAGCCCCCACGTCTCCCAAAGAATAAAACGTAATCATTATCCCCAAAACCGTCCCCAGCAATCCAACATACGGAGCATTGGACCCGATCGTTGCGATCGTGGAAACGTTGTTTCCAAGATCGAGTTCCAGTTCATCTTTGGTTTCATAATCGCTCGCTCGTACATTACCAAAATACATCATACGCTCAATAAAAAGCCACAATGAAACAATGCTCATCAATACCAATATCCCGACAACGCCATAATTGAGTGCCTGTTCTGCTAATACCAACCAACTGTTATTTTCCATTTCTACCCCTGTTTAATTCTAGTGTAACGCACGTACCCTCATTTGCTTGAGAGCGAACATGCAAGCCGATTTTATAACGGTCGCAATACCGCTTAACGAGACCAAGCCCTATTCCATAGCCCGCCATCGTAGCGTCGCTTTGGTAATAACGGTCAAAAATGCGCACCAGCGTCATCTCATCCATCCCGCACCCCTCATCACAAATAGAGAGTTTATTATCCTCTAACGAAATGCGAATTCGAGGAGAAGACGGTGAATATTTAACACCATTATCTACGAGATTATCAATCACTTTGGCAAAACCGATCCGATCAAGAGCCACCATACACGGTTCGCTCGCAATCTCCCACTGGACATGCGGATAAAGGGGGCGCAGGAATCCCAAACGCTCCTCTATTAAATCGTTAAGATCAAACGTTTCAATACTCTCCCGCTGAATTTGTTTCTTGATTAAATAATCAAGCTCATTATACCGTTCTTTTAGCATCACCGTAGCCATCTCTATACGCTCTAGCCGTTTAATGCTTTTTTCATCCCCATTCGTTTTACGCAACATGGAGAGATTGGCTGTAATCGTGTTGATCGGCAAATTGAGTTCATGCAGCGTCTCTTTCGAAAAACGGTCCAAATGGTTAAAATATTCTCTTAACGGTTCCATGGCCACTTTTGAAACTATTTTTCCCATCCCCACTGCACCGATCAGGGAGAGCAAAGCAATGATACCCCACCGATGAAACTCAAAAATCTCATGCACGACATAAATACTCCCGACGATAACCGCGACGGTCACCACGTACAAGGAGATCAATGCAATTTCAACGCTACGGAACAAGTCGATATCCAAATCCGCGTACGTTGAGTATTTGAGCGCTTCCGATCTCCCGTTTAAGTCGATTAATATAAACCCGAATGGCACCGTCACTGATCATCTCCGAAGCGCTCCATAGCTCTTCGATCATCATCTCTTTGG
Source organism: Sulfuricurvum sp. (assembly GCA_030679635.1). Classification (GTDB taxonomy): domain Bacteria; phylum Campylobacterota; class Campylobacteria; order Campylobacterales; family Sulfurimonadaceae; genus Sulfuricurvum. The sequence continues at coordinate 5,312 of JAUXSZ010000022.1, forward strand.
TGACAATCTCTTCCGAATTTCGGATTAGCAAAGCCATTAATTGATACTCTTTTGGCGAGAGGGTGATCTCTTTGTCCCCCAATAAGATGCATTTATGGAGCTCGTCCAAACACAATGCACCAAGGATCGTCCGTTGATGTTTTGGTTGTCCCCGGCGCAGAAGGGCACGGATACGCACCGTCAGTTCTTGAATGTCAAACGGCTTTTTTAGATAATCGTCGGCGCCATTCTCATAGGCTAGCGTCAGTGTCTCCATATCAGAATGAGAGGTGAGGAAAAGTGCCGGGGTTTGATCCTCCGCTTTGCGCAATGAGCCTAGTAACGACAGACCGTTCATCAGAGGAACGTTGATATCGAGAAGATAGAGATCAAATTTCGCAGCATAAGTCACTTCAAGCGCTTCAT
>JAUXSZ010000023.1 GCA_030679635.1 Sulfuricurvum sp.
AACTGACGGCCATTATGGACGGTAAACGTCAAGCCGATCATATCAGGCAAGATCACGCTACGGCGTGACCATGTCTTAATAGGCTTGTTGCTTTTCGTCTCTTTGGCAGCAATCACTTTTTTCATTAGGTGTCCGTCAACGAACGGTCCTTTTTTTACTGATCTAGCCATACCCTACCTCTTCGGATTTGATTTACGGCGAGTAATAATAAGTCTATCACTTGCTTTCTTATGACGTGTTTTAGCACCTTTAGTCGGTTTACCCCATGGAGTAACCGGGTGACGTCCTGAGTTTGTCTTACCTTCACCACCACCGTGCGGGTGATCGATAGGATTCATCGCAGAACCACGTGTTTGAGGACGGATACCCATATGACGAGTACGACCCGCTTTTCCGATAACGATATTGATATACTCTTCGTTACCGACAGTACCAATCGTTGCCATACATTCGCCAAGAACGTAACGCATTTCGCTTGATGGAAGACGTACAGATACGTACTTACCTTCACGTCCCATAATTTGAGCAGATGTTCCAGCTGAACGAACAATTTGTCCGCCTTTACCAGGTTTAAGCTCAAGGTTATGAATCGTGGTACCCACAGGGATATTCATCATTTTCATGGCGTTACCCGCTTTGATATCCAAACCGCTCTCAGCAGCAGCAACAGAGTCACCAACGATCAGACCTTTTGGCTGAAGGATGTAACGCTTGTCACCGTCTGCGTAATTAACAAGAGCGATGCGGCAGTTACGGTATGGATCGTATTCGATCGCAGCTACTGTACCTGAAACACCAAACTTGTTACGCTTGAAATCAATAATACGGTAAAGCTTTTTAGCTCCCGCTTCTTTATGACGTGATGTAATACGGCCGTTATTGTTACGTCCTGCGTGAGCAGTCAGTTTTGTCAACAATGAACGAACAGAAGCTTTTGCTGTAATGTCCGAGTTGTCAACGTTTGTCATGAAACGTCGGCTCGGGGTGGTTGGTTTATAGGTTTTGATTGCCATAATTACACCGCCAAACTATCAATTTGTGCGCCTTCTGGCAATTTAACATAAAACTTTTTAAAGTCATTTTGTTTGCCAGCTAGCCCGCGGAAACGTTTTACTTTTCCCTTTTGATTCAAAGAGTTAACACGAGACGGAACAATTCCGAAGTACTCTCTGAACACCTCTTTAAGAGCATTTTTAGTCATACGTGTAGACGTTTGAACTACGATTACGCCCGCTTCTTGAAGACCAAGGGTCTTCTCTGTATGTAAAATCGATTTGATATCAGTAATATCTGCCATCTTAGCTCTCTTTAATCAGATTTTCCCATACCGCTTTTTCGATTACTACCGAGCGATATGTCGCAGCCAAAAAGGCGTTGAGTTCATTGGCTTCAACTACGTAAGTAGAAGCAATATTACGGAATGCAAGATAAGTGTTCTCATCAAGAATTTGTTTAACAAGCAATACATCGCGCATGTTCAACGTATCGAACAATACTTTTGCATCTTTTGTTTTACCGCTCGGTACTTCAATCGAATCAACGATGAAAAGTTTCCCAGCTGTTGCCAAAGCATCCAATGCACATCTAAGTGCTAATTTCTTTTGCTTTTTGTTAATTTTCTGTGTGTAGTTACGACCCGTGTTTGGACCGTGAGCTACCGCACCGCCGACCCAGATAGGTGAACGACGTGAGCCGGCGCGAGCGCCGCCTTTACCTTTTTGTGCCCATGGCTTTTTACCACCACCGCGCATTTCTGAACGTGTTTTAGCACTTGCAGTATCCGCACGGATACCTGCTTGATACGATTTAACGTACAAGTACAGGTTATGCGTGTGAATGCCGTGAAAGCTTTCAGGCAACGCCAGTTCAGAGGCTTTTTCGAATTTTTCGTTTAAGACAATAGCACTCATTATTTAACAACCTTTACTCGACCTAGAGCACCGTTTGCACCTGGGATTGAACCCACGACAACCAATACACCGTTTTGTGCATCATATGACAAGACGTCATTTTTTACAGTAACTTGCTCGTCACCGTAATGACCAGACATTTTGCGTCCTTTTTGGACCTTACCCGGCCACTCACGGTTACCGATAGATCCACCGGTACGGTGAAAACGGTGTCCGTGGGCGCCTGGGCCTCCACTAAAGTTCCAACGCTTCATAACACCGGTAAAACCGCGTCCCTTGGTGTTGAATGTACTTTTAAGCGTTTTTGCTTCGCTCAAAGGTGACATATCCAAGTCGCCTGCTTCAGTGTTTGCAACCGCTAATGTAGCGAACTTATTGAATTCAGCAGAAAGGTTATACTTCTTTTGCTGACCTTCGATAGGCTTGTTGTGTGCTTTACCTTGACTGTACGCTACTAGCGCAGTCCCATTGTTCACGTCGCAAACTTTTACTTCTTTTACTTTTAAAAGAGTTACTACTTTGCTCGGAACGCCGACTGTTCGGCTCATACCGATTTTTTCTACAATATATTCCATACCCAACTCCTTACTTGTCCATAGAGCGAACTTCTACGTCCACTTCCGGAGCCAAGTCAAGCTTCATTAATGAGTCAACAGTATCAGGCGTAGCCGATACGATGTCGATCAAACGTGCGTGCATACGAATCTCAAATTGCTCACGAGACTTCTTGTTAACGTGAGGTGATTTAAGAACCGTATATTTACGAATCTTTGTTGGCAAAGGTATCGGGCCGCGGATTTCCGCTCCCGTACGCTTTACGGCTTCAACGATAGAAGCTACTGAACGATCAAGCACACGATGATCGTATGCTCTAAGTTTCAAACGAATCTTTTCCATAATGTTTTCCTCTATAAAGAACTCGTCAGTCGATGCTGACTAATGTAAGGCAGCTGAAATTATATCGACAAACCCCTCTAGGGTCAAGGATTTTAGGGGGGATAAATGGAGAATAGTATAAATTCATTTCCTTTTAATAAGGAAATATACTTTTTACGCTATCATTTTTCATCAGGAGTATCGGATGAAAAGCTTATTGGATGAGTATTATCGTTATGATTTACACAACGCCGGATTTATTGAACGGAAGGTCTCATTGCCTGAGGAGTCACTCTCCCTTTGCGGAATCACACAGTCGGGAAAAACCTCCCTGATCAAGCAGTATCTCCTCTCTAAAAAAAAATCTATCTATCTTTATCTTGACTGTCGTGATATCCGTTTGGAAATTCATGAGCTTAATACGGCCCTTGAACCTTTTTGCCGTGAACAGAAAATTTCGATTTTGGTTCTGGATAACTACAGAGAGGATATATCCCTCTTTGAGATCGATCAGCTCATTCTCTCGAGCGAACGCCCCCTTGATCTTCCTTATACGGTTATCCCTCTCAATTTGCTGGACTATGAAGAGTTTCTGGCTTTTGAGCAAAAGTACGATTCCACGGCTCTAAGCCACTTTTTTCAATTGGGGGGATTTCCGGCGATGCACCGTATCCCCAGTGAAGAGCGTTCTTTGTATCTGCAAAAGATTTTTACCAGGGCACTGGACGAGGCCGAGCTTGCCATACTGATCCAAGCCACGAAGATGACCACCCAAAAAGTTTCTGCCCACAATCTCTATGAACGGCTCAAACTGGAACGTAAAATCTCCAAAGACAAACTCTATGTTCATCTCCAGTCACTGTTCGATCGGCGTTACCTCTATGGATTGGAGAAATTCAATCACCCCGGTGCTGTTAAAAAACTTTATCTTTGTGACATTGCCATCAAACACGCGCTGACGCTTCAAAAACATTTTGGACGGGTTTTTGAAAATCTCATCTATTTGGAATTGCTAAAACATAACATAGAATGTTATTATGATGAAGGGATCGATTTTTATTTGCCCGAACGTGCTCAAATTATTTTGGCCGTTCCATTTGAGAATGAGCACTCTCTCTTTAAAAAAGTCGAAGCACTTGAAGCATTTATCATTACGCATGAAGTTCACGAAGTCATTATCGTAACCATGAATTTGGAGAGCACCCTCTCCCATCCGATCGCCCGGATTGAGATGATTCCGTTTACCCAGTGGGCATTGGGAGAAGAGTGATTAGAAACGATAACCCAGACCGATAAAGGGTCCTTTTATCTCCACATCCGTTCTCATATCAAAATGATCGCTAATCTTTAAAGATTCATAGCGATACCCTGCTTGAGCTTCCAATCCTGCCACTATTTGCAAAACCGCTTTAATACGAGCATCGGTAAAAGAATCCCCTCTATACTCCACATATTTAACATCTCCCGCAATTGTGAGAGGTACCCCTGGAATATCAATACCTGCCGCGACATAACCCATCGGAATAACCTCACTCAAGCCCTGAGCCGCTATCCCTGTCCCCTCTATGTTCACGTCTAACACTTTAAACGAGACCCCTACATCCAAATCGACAACATTGTCGAGAATCTCATAATAGGGGGTGATATCGCTCTGATTAATCGACACTGTATTCGTTCCAGCGCCTCCGTTTGATCCTGTAAATGAGATCTCAGGGGTCAAGTCCAAACGTATGTTTGGGATCAGTGGAACCGGATGTTCAAAATAGAGCCCGACTTGGTAGCCCGATTGGCTATCATCATTAAAGTGTGTACTCGTGGTCTTGTAGTTAAAATCGCCGCTGGCCGTTGGATGGTAATAATCCACCTCTGCCCCAAATCCAACCAACATTGATGCAGAAGCCAGTGATCCGGCAAGACACATGGAAATAAAAATTTTCATAAAAACACCTTTTAATTTGTATAAAATCATTCTAGCGATTCCTACCTTACGATACAATACGACAAAAGAGCAACGAGGTATAAGTGAAATTATGTGGAATTGATGAAGCTGGGCGTGGGCCATTAGCGGGCCCTCTTGTGATGGCGGGTGTCATCTTGCATCAGCACATAGAGGGGCTCAATGATTCCAAAAAACTCAGTGAAAAAAAACGGGAACTTCTATTTGATATCATTCTTCAACACTCTGCCCATAAAATTGTCCGATTCTCAGCGGACCAAATCGATGAGCTTGGGTTGTCTGCCTGTTTGAAAATGGGGCTAGAAGAGATTCTTTTCGTCCTTGATGCAGAAGATTTTTTGTTTGATGGAAATTCGACGTTTGGGGTGAATGGGTTGCGAACGATGGTAAAAGCCGATGCCCTGATCCCTGAAGTGAGTGCCGCATCCATTCTCGCCAAAGTGACCCGTGACCGAGAGATGGTAAAACTCTCTGCGAATTATCCGCAATATCAATTTGACGCGCATAAAGGATACGGCACGTTCGCTCATGTAGAAGCGATTCAAAAACATGGATATTGCGAAATTCATCGTAAAAGTTTTAAACTAAAAGCCTTACAGCCCTCCCTCTTTTAGAACATCATTGCTATAATTTTTAGAAAAAGGGGCCTCATGATCTCTCTAACCCATCTCGAATCTGCCCTCGCGGCTGTCGATGCCGAAGTCAAAGCATTGCTGTATGATCAATCGCTCTCGTTAAACCAAAAAGATGAGAAAATGCTCCCGTTGCTCAGAGAGAGCAAAGTCCTCAAACAAGCCTATGAAGATTTGTGTTACTTACGCGACAACCCTCCCACGAGTACAGCAGGGTGTAAAGCAGGGCAATACCGAGAAGATTAAATGATAAGATTGTTAATAGTGACTGTTTACTTGATGAATAAAAAGAGGTGAAGAGACTCCCCGCCAGATACCTGCGGCACAAAGCACGCACCGATGTGCTGCTGTATTCCTACCCTGACACGTTGTCAGTGCGCACCCTTGCACAGGTCTAGTGGAGAGAGTCGAAATTATACCGAGTAGTTAGCGCAATTGCAAGAAAAGGGGAATGGACCCTTTTTTCCTTACACTCATGCACTACATAAATTCAAAATTTAGCCGATACTATAAATATATAAAAAGTTAAAAGGATTTGCGATGGCTGGTACTGTCAATTCACTCGGACTTGGGTCTGGAGTTCTAACGGCTGATATGATCGATAAGCTTCGGACGAATAATGAAGCGCAGGTGATTAAGCCCCTCGATAACCGAATAGCATCGAGTCAACTGAAGCTCAAATCGTTTGATTTGTTAAATACCCTTATGAGTACTTTTCAAACCAGTGTTTCCAAACTCTCCAGTGACACACTCTTCCTCGGCCGATCGGTCAGCGGCAACAGTGACGCAGTCAGTGTCAGTGCAGCAGCCGGATCGGATGTCCAATCCTTTGCCCTCTCAGACATCGTAACAGCAAAAGGGGACATATTTCACTCCGCCTCTATTGCCTCCAAAACAACCCCGCTGGCTCCTTCGGCAGTGGGGACCGGAACACTTAGCCTCTCTATCGGCACCGATGCCCCCATTGCAATCAACTATACTGCGGCAACAACGCTCCAAGAGTTGGCCACCGCGATCAATGACCAAGCGGGAACCAAAGTAACCGCTTCCATTTTGCAAACAGGTGCCACCACGTATGAGCTGATGATCAAAGCCGACGGTGTCGGCGCCAACCAAAACATCACCCTTGCCGATTCGATCCCCGACGCAACGGGACTTACGGCGGCACTGGGGATGACCAAGATACAAACCGCCGGCGATGCTACCTTTAAATACAATGGCATTGCCACTACCCGCCCTACCAATGACATCACCGATCTCCTCAATGGGGTCACGGTTTCTCTCAAACAAGATCAGATTCCTCTCACTCAGGTGGCGACCATTGCGATCACACAAAACAAGACCGAAATCAGTACGGAAATGGCCCTTTTCGTCCAAACCTACAATACCCTTGTGACCAACATCGGCGATATGACCGCGTACGATAAAACAGCCGGAAAAGTAGGGGTATTTAACGGAGATAATTACATTAAATCGATCACCCGAGAGCTCAATCGCACCATCACCTCCGTCGACTCTACCGGTAAGTCATTGGTCGATTACGGAATCAGCCTCGACCGCAGCGGTATCATGAGTTTGGACAGTGCCGTTTTTGATGCCAAAATGACCCAAGATCCTGTGTCACTTCAAAACTTTTTGAGCGGAGGTACCGTTGTCAATGGCGTAACAACAACTGGAGTTTTTGATACCCTCTTCGATCAAATGAAGAACTATACGGGGCATCAAAAAAGCCTCACGAACTTTCAAGGCAATCTCACCAAAACGTTCGATAAGCTAACCAAAGAGCATGAAACGATGACCAAACGGCTCGATGATCGGTATGCTATTATGACCAAACAATTTGGTGCGTATGATGCTATCATCAGCAAAATAAACAATCAATTCTCATCGCTCAAACAGATGATTGATGCCCAGTCATCGTCGAACAACTAGGATCTTCACGTCATACCCTGACTCGATCGGGGTATCCATCCCTTTTAATCTATAGCGGCTTGGAAGTAAAAAGAATGGCTAATAAAATTATATTTCTACTCTCCCCTCAAACCTAAAAGCT
>JAUXSZ010000036.1 GCA_030679635.1 Sulfuricurvum sp.
ATACTCCGAGCATCGCTGCGTGTTTTGAGAACCAGTTCATTGTTTGCTGAAATCAGTTTCCCTCCGCCGGAACGGATATTTTCACGTGTAATGATGCTCTTGAGTTCATCGGATGAGATACCGTATTTGTTAAGGAGAAAAGGATCGGTAAAGATTCGGATTTCCCGATCTCGATATCCTACAATTTTAACATTGGCAACCCCTTGGATGCGTTGAAGTTTCGGTTTTATTTTTTCATCGGCGAATCGCATCAGGGCAACGCTGTCACCCGTTTTGGTGCTCACAAACAGTTTGATCGACGCGGCGCCGGAAACACTTACTTTTTGAACGATGGGAGATTCTATATCACTGTCAAGATTGATCGTTCCGACTTTGTCGCGAACATCGTTGGCGGCTTCTTCGATATCTTTGGTAAGTTCAAACTGCACCGTGACGACACTGAGCCCCTCATAGCTCGTAGAAAGGAGCTTATCGATCCCGTCGATTCCCGATACCGCCTCTTCGATTTTATCGGTAACTTTGGACTCTACCGTATCGGGATCGGCACCCGGATACGATGTTTGTATCGTTACAATCGGAAAATCGACATTGGGGAAGAGGGCGACGGGCATGGAACGAAAGGCCATAAGCCCAAATACGACAAACGTCATTACGAGCATAAACGTGGTTATGGGTCGATTGATGGCAAATTTATACATGATTATTTTCCAAGGATATAGGCTTCACCGAAGAGGCCTGGGGCAATATGAGTCGTCAAAACTTCTGCGGTAGCTTTACGGTTTTTTGGATTGACTGTGGGGTAAAGTTTAGCAATGGTGCCGTTGCGCCATTGGATTTCTCCATCAACGCGGTAACGAATCGCAGCTCCTTTTTTCACCTTTATACGATATTTTTCATCAAACTGAACGATCAGCTTGACCTCTTTGTCACTAATAAGTTTAAAAAGGGGAAGAGTGCTTCCGCCGACCCCATCGCCCAGTTCAACATTGCGTTGTGAAATAACCCCGCTAAATGGGGCACGGAGACGTGTCTTTTCGACGAGGGTGTTTTGGTAGCGGAGTTGCGCTTTTGCCTCACCGAGTGCTGCGGAAGATTTTTGGTATTGAAGGGTGTTTTGATCCATAAGTTCTGCATCGATAACGCTTTCGACTTTTTTGTAGCGGTTGTACGTCTGATGAGCAAATTGTTCTTCTATCTTCGCTTTTTTGAGACTCTCTTTGGCCAAATCGACTCCGGCAACAAGATTATCGTTATCCACTTCTAAGAGAACTTCCCCTTTTTTAACGCGGCTTCCGACATCCACACGCAGTATTTTAACGACCCCTGAAGTCGTGAGGGCGAGATTGGCTTCTTTGCGGGCAACGACATCGAACGTCGCATAAATATCTTCCCCCATCAATGAGGTGATGAGGAAGAAAAAAGGGAGCAATAATTTCATCGTACGAACTCCTTCGGGTCAAGTCCCGCATAATAGTAATAGGTTGCATAGGCAGAGTGCAGTGAGCGCTTGGCGCGGGAAAGACGGTTGGTTGTATCGGTGAGCGAATGGAGGGCATCAAGGTAGGTGATGTAATCAACGATTCGAGCTTCGTATTTTTGTTTGACGGCATCAAACGTTTTTACAGAAGCATCATAAGCACTTTGAGACGCATCGATAAGGATACGGCAGCGTTCAATGTTGCGTTTTGCCATCACTAAATTGTTTTTTGCCTCTTTGGAAGCATACGCCAATTCGCTACTCTGTGCCTGTGCTTGAGCCGCCAATGCCTGTTTGGCCGTAGAAGCGGATTCAAAATCGAGGAGATTCATGGTAAGTGATGCTGTCAACTTGTTTTGGTTATCAACGCGCATGGAGGGAATTGGATCTTTGTCATAGTCATAAGTGCTGTACTGATCTTCGAGGGTAATGGTCGGTAAAAATCCTGCATCCGATTTCTCAGCTTCAAATCGTTTGGCATCACGCGAATATCGGAGCGCTTTGAGCGCATCGAGTTCTTCGGTTTTCAGATGTCTAGGTTCGATGAGGATCGAAGGGGCTAGATCATCGATTTTTTGGTTGGCAATAAGTTCCAAATCCCCTTTTTGGCGATCGGCATTATATTTTAAATCTTCCAAAATATAGTGCGCATTGGAGAGTTCAGAGCGCATTCGCATGAGGGTATCTTCGCTGGCAAGCCCTGCACTGCGGAATTTTTCAAGCCGGATGAGCTGAGCGTTCAATTGGTCACGCATCAAAATATTGGTCTCAATCTCATCGAGGGTATTTTGAATCTCAAAATAGCGTTGTATGACGTTCAGCGTTACCTCTTTTTTCCCACGTAAGAGATCGTAGCGTGCTGCATTTTGGAGCGCATCGCTTTGGCTGAGAGCGTTTTCACGTTTGAAGCCGTCAAAAACAATCATTTGAGCTTTGACCCCTGAAACAGCACTTCGTTTAGCATCAAACCCTCCCGTGTGATCGACAAAAGAGACATTGGCAAAGGCATCGACGCGAGGAAGATAAGAGTTTTTGGTGGATTGGTGACTCAGCTCAGCGGCATTAGAGCGTTGACTTAGGCTTTCCATTTGGTCATTTTGGTGTGCCGAATCGATGAGGGAGGGGAGAGCAGATTGAGCTTGGAGTACGGCTGCGGTAAGCAGCAGCGGCCATAGATATCTCATAGATTTTCCTTTTTTATGTTTAAATCGTCTCATTCTGATTGCTTAACCGATCACGACACGATTGCGGCCGCTCTCTTTGGCTTGATAGAGAAGCTCATCGACACGATACAGAAATTCATCAGCCCCTTCATTTTCACATAGCGTGCACACCCCAAACGAGCAGGTGATGTGACCCACAATATCAAATGGCTCATTGTCGATTCTCTCACGTAAATTCTCAGCGACCCAGGCCGCAGAGCTTAGAGGGGTATTTGGGAGAAGAAGTATAAACTCTTCACCTCCCCACCGCGCGATGATATCGCTTTTGCGAAGGGTGCTTTTGGCGAGACTCGCGATGTGACGCAATACATCATCACCTACTAAATGACCGTAAGTATCATTGATATTTTTAAAGTGATCGATGTCAAAAAAAACGATACTTAAATCTCCTTCTCCACGCCGTGAAGCATGAAGTGTGTGCTCAAAGATGAGATTGAAGTGGGTACGATTGGCAATACCGGTGAGGGCGTCGGTCGTGGATTGGCTCATCATCAGGGAGATGTCGGTAAAGACCACGATAGCACGAGTCTCTTTTATGGAACCGACCATCGATGCGTCAACTTTGAAGAGTGCGATTTCTCCACCGATAGTGATTTTTACTTTGTGTTCACGCTCCGGATGCTCAAGAACATACTCGACCCACGTTTGATCATCCATCATGGGCAGGAGATACTCATTCGTTTCCCCCTCTTCAAAAAAATCACAGATGCAGGTATGCTCACTTTTAAGTGCCTCGAGTGACGGATAGCCCAGCAGTTTCAGCAAGGCCTTGTTGGTATCAATGAGATGTTCTTTATCTGTCAGGATCATAGGGTTGGGAGAGGCATCAAGAATCGATCGGACGTATGCTTTTTGAAAATGCATTTTTCGAACCATCCAGCTCAATATAAGGATAAAGATAAAAGTGAGCGTCGATACGATAAGAATCGCTATTCGGTATTGATTCCAGATATCTCGGAGGGTAAATGAAGGGGCATAATTGTAGGGGGGGATGCGAAGCATACGCGCTAAATCGTCAACTTCTTCGTAATCACCGGGAATTGTGAAACCGGAGATAACGTCATTCCCTTCTTCATGACTGTGATACCCATAGAGGGCGATGGCGATCTTGGCAACCGTGGCGGAGGGAAGCTCTTGTTTGGTCACAACCGACCATTCAGGATAGAGTCGTGTGGAGATTTTGAATGGAAAATCACGAAAATGCTGTTCATTAATAATAAAAAGCTGATCAAGGTTGAGGGCATGATCGCGTACCATCTCCTCGAGAATGCCTGTACGGATAAACCCTGCATCAGTATGACCAGACAACACCGATTGAACAACCGCCTCATGATTTTTGAGTGTACGTGTTTGCACGTTGTGCTGAACATCCATCCCATTCAAGAGAAGTTCGTACGCTTGAGTCTGATACCCTCCCAGAAATTTTTTGCCGGGGATAGCGATCGTTTTATTTTTTAGATCATCGATCGTACGAATATCACCTCTGTTGGCACTAGAGATGATGACTCCTCCTAAGTGGGACGTTGTGATCTCTCCCTGTCGTTTGATGAGGGTAGCAATCGCTCCCGTGGTTTTTCCTTGGGTACGCAATGATAAATAGTGGGTAGGGTTGGTCGCGATAATATCGATTTTCCCCTCGTGTACTTCGCGCTCTAAATTTTCTTGACTCAGGGGTTTGATGACAACCGTTGCATTGAGTTCACGAGAGAGATAATTGGCGATGGGTTGATACTCTTTTAGAATTTTTTCAGGAGCACGATAGGTAAAAACTCCGAATGTTAAAGTTTGCGCACAAAGAGAGGCGACTACAAGAGAGATAATAATGAAAAAACGGATCATATTAACGGCTCCGGTTTGCCGGTAAAGTATCCTTGTGAATAATCTACACCAAGTTCTT
>JAUXSZ010000039.1 GCA_030679635.1 Sulfuricurvum sp.
GGTGAATGATTACCTCGCATCCCGTGATGGAGAGCAAATGTCAGCTCTCTACGCATTTTTGGGTTTTGAGACGGGTATTCTTTTGGAGGGGGAGTATAACCCTGCCAATAAACGTCTTCAGTACGCCGCTGATATCACCTATGGAACAAACAACGAATTTGGATTTGATTATCTTCGCGATAATATGACCTATTCAAAAGAGCATATGGTTCAGCGTGATCATGCTTTTGTTATCGTCGATGAAGTTGACTCGATTTTGATCGATGAAGCACGTACTCCCTTGATCATCTCAGGCCCTACCAACCGTGCATTAGAAAATTATACACGTGCTGATATTGTTGCCAAAGCGTTGGTAAAAGATGAGCATTTCACGGTCGATGAAAAAGACCGTCTTATTTTGACAACCGAAGAGGGGATTATCAAAGCTGAAGAGCTTTTTGGAGTGGACAATCTTTACAGCATCGAAAATTCTTCCCTGTCTCATCATCTTGATCAGGCGCTAAAAGCCAACTACCTTTTCGAAGCGGACGTTGATTACGTCCTTCAAGATGACCAAGTCGTCATTGTCGATGAGTTTACCGGACGTCTATCCGAAGGGCGCCGTTTCTCAGAAGGATTGCACCAAGCACTTGAAGCAAAAGAGGGCGTTATCATCAAAGAAGAGACGCAGACGCTTGCTGATATTACCTTCCAAAACTATTTCCGAATGTATACTAAAATCGGAGGAATGACCGGTACGGCCCAAACCGAAGCTACCGAGTTTTCCCAAATCTATAATCTTGATGTTATTTCGATTCCGACCAATGTCCCGGTTATCCGTAAAGACTTTAATGATCTGATTTACAAAACTGAAATGGAAAAGTTCAGTGCCGTGATTGAGAAGATCAAAGAACTTCATGCGAAGGGTCAACCGGTACTTATCGGTACGGCATCGATTGAAAAATCAGAAAAATTGCACCTTTTGATCAAAGCAGAAAAAATTCCTCATACGGTATTGAATGCTAAAAATCACACCCAAGAGGGTGAAATCATCAAAAACGCCGGAGAAAAAGGGGCGATTACGATTGCAACGAACATGGCGGGACGCGGTGTTGATATCAAAGTGAGTGATGAGATCAAAGAACTGGGCGGTCTGTACATCATCGGAACAGAGCGACATGAAAATCGCCGTATCGACAATCAGCTGCGCGGGCGTGCAGGGCGACAGGGCGATCCGGGAACAAGCCAGTTCTATTTGAGTCTTGAGGACAATCTTCTCCGCATCTTCGGTTCGGATAAGATAAAATCAATCATGGAACGACTAGGGGTTGAAGATGGCGAGTACATCGAATCTTCCATGGTGACCCGTGCGGTAGAGAAGGCCCAGAAAAAAGTCGAAAACATGCATTTTGAAGGGCGCAAACACATCGTTGAATACGATGATGTCGCTAACGAGCAACGTAAAATAGTTTATAAATTTCGGGGTGATCTTCTCGATCCTTCCTATGACATTGCTACTAAAATAGATACGATTCGCGAAGAGTATGTTGCGCGTACCTTATCCTTTAGCGGAATTTTTGAGGGTGCTTCGTCAGAAGAGATCAATCTTGACAAATTGGTTCTAATGTTCCAAGAAGAGCTCAATACCGTACTGGATACCGCACTTTATACCGAAAAAACCTATGCCGCTATTTTGGACCAATCCATTGTCACCTTAAAAGAGCAATACGATACCAAAATGTCCGTTATTGATCCCGCAACCCGTTCGGGAATTGAGCGTGAAATCTATCTCAAAACTCTCGATACGGCATGGCGCGAACACCTGTACCAAATGGACAGCATGAAAACAGGTATTCGTCTGCGTGCCTATAACCAAAAAGATCCCTTGGTTGAGTATAAAAAAGAGAGCTACAACCTCTTTAGCGAGCTCGTAGGTACTATCAAATACGACACCATCAAGACACTTCACATCATCCAATTTAGAGTGGACACGGTTGAAGAAGAGGCAGAAGCGCTGGCAAACCAAATAGAACTAGAGAAGCGTCAAGAAGAACTTCAAATGTCGTTGAATCATGCATCAAGCGAATCGGCTAAGATCGCTCGTAATGATGATTGCCCTTGCGGAAGCGGATTAAAATTTAAAAACTGCTGTGGTAAATCAGGACCGAAAAAAGGGGTTTTCGCCTCTTGAGTATTGTCCGTTATCTGATCAAACGTTTTTTACGTTTTGACAAAGAACAACCTTTCATTTTCCTCTCGGCACTTTTAGCCTTTAGCGGAATCGCGCTGGGTGTCATGGTCCTCATTATTGCCATGGCATTGATGAACGGTTTTGACAATGAGTTTAAAAAAAAGCTCACCGTTATGAATTATCCCCTCACAATCCAGCCAAAATTTTACGGCTCTGTCAATGCCCATCTCCTTCAAGAGTTAGAACAAAAATTCCCGGAACTTTCTTTCAGCCCCTATATAACC
>JAUXSZ010000043.1 GCA_030679635.1 Sulfuricurvum sp.
CGTGCTGCAGGTATTAAAGCAGGTCTTTTCCGTCCACTTACACTATGGCCTTCTCCAGAGAAATCTATCAGAAAATATACTGATATGATTAAAAATGTACTTTGTGTTGAGTTAAATATCAGACAATATACAGAGGAAGTAGAACGTGTTTCATCTAGACTTGATATTCAGGGTCTATTTAAAGTTAATGGTCGTCCAATTTCTCCTTATGAAATTGTTAGCAAAGTAAAAGAGGTATTCTAATGGCATTCAATTATGACCAATATTTAAGACTTGAAAAAATGCCAACACTTTGGTGTTGGGGTTGTGGTGATGGTGTTATTCTTAAGGCATTTATACGTGCTATAGAAAAAATGGGTGTTAAGCAAGATGATGTTTGTGTTGTTTCTGGTATTGGTTGTTCAGGACGCTTCTCATCGTATGTTGACTTCAATACAGTGCACACTACACATGGACGTACTGTAGCATTCGCAACAGGTATTAAAATGATGCATCCAGATAAAATTGTTGTATGTGTTGCCGGTGATGGTGATGCACTTGCTATTGGTGGTAACCATACTATCCATGGAGCTCGACGAAATATTGATATGACTTTAATCATTATCAATAACTTTATCTATGGTTTGACAAATTCACAAACGTCTCCAACGACACCGCAAGGGATGTGGACGGTTACGCAAAAAGTGGGTAATATTGATCCTACTTTTGATGCTTGTGCTCTTGGTATCGCTTCAGGCGCTTCTTTTGTTGCACGTGAGACGATGCTTGACCCTAAGAAGCTTGAGAAAATCTTTGTTAAGGCTATGGAGCATAGAGGTTTCTCTTTCCTTGATATCCTTTCTAACTGTCACATTAACCTTGGTCGTAAGAACAAGATGGTTTCTGCTATGGATAACCTTAACTGGATTGACAGCATCACTATGCCTGTTAAGAAATACAATGAGCTTCCAGAAGAAGAAAAACTTAACATCTTGCCAACCGGTATCTTAAAAGAAGATACAAACGTTAGAGAATATTGCGATATGTATCAAGATATTATCGATGCACACCAAGGTAAACGTGCGAATATTACGCAAGATGACTTTGAGAAAAAAATATAAGGAGAGCTGATGAGTAAGACATTAATGAGATTTACGGGTGTTGGTGGTCAAGGTGTTCTTCTTGCTGGTGAGATTTTTGCAGCTGCAAAAATTGCATCTGGCGGTGAGGGCCTAAAGACAGCAACCTATACATCACAAGTTCGTGGTGGACCAACAGTTGTTGATATTCAACTCGATGATCAAGAAATTTATTACCCCTATGCAAATGATGGTGAAATTGGTTTCATGCTTTCAGTAGCAAACGTTTCTTATAACTCATTCAAAGATGGTGTTCAACCTGGTGGAATCATTGTTGTTGATCCTAACCTTGTTCACCCAACGGATGAAGATCGTAAAATGTGGAAGATCTTCGAGATTCCTATTATTACTATCGCTAAAGAAGAAGTAGGAAACGTCATTACTCAATCCGTTGTTGCACTTGCTATTGCAAACACTATGATGAATGCTGTTGACAAGAAAATTCTTGTTGATACAATGCTTTCAAAAGTACCTGCTAAGGTTCATGCGGCTAATTTAAAAGCTTATGACCTAGGTGAAAAATACGCTAAAGAAGCTATGGCTAAAGCGGTATAACTTTTTTCCGCTTTTGCGGAAAATTCTTCTTCATTCAATTCTTCAATTTTCTTCTTTATAAAACCGTTTTACTAACAATGTCAATCTAATTATTAATGTTCGATTGGATACTCTTTCGTAAATGATACTTAGGAGTAAATATGAATAAGTTTGATGCTTTATTTGAAGACGAAGACGATATTTTTGGAGGCTCTCCAAAGTCGAAATATTGGGATATTTCAAACCAAATCAGTAAAGATTTGATGCAAGCTGAATTTGATGATGTTATTATGCGTCTCGCTGTTATGGAAAAAATGCTTATGAAAATCCACGACGAAGAGATGCTCGATAAAATTATTAAAAATTATTACTATGAAAATCTCGATGAGATTGAAGTGCTAAAAAAGAGCATGTATATGGAACTGGCAGGAAAGCTTATATATCGACTTGCTGACTAAATCTTAATCATATATCCTTTATAATACGAGATAGGTACACAGGTGATAGCTTGAGCATTACGTTCAAGAGGAAAGTCCGGGCTGCTGTAGGACACGGTTCCATTTAACTGATGGCCATGGTAACATGAGGGACAGTGCAACAGAGAGTAGACCGCCACATATATGAAGCGCTGAGCGTTTTGTGCTTTAGTGCCATAGCGGCTAGCGTAGTGTTTGGGGACTTTGTTCCCGAATACGTTTTCAATAAATGTATGGGGTGAGGGTGAAACGGCGGGGTAAGAGCCCACCAGTCTCATAGGCAACTATGAGAGCTATGTAAACCCAACCGCGCAGCAAGAAACAGATGGTTAGCGTCCTACATCGCTATTGTTTCGCTAGAGGCTCTGAGTGATCAGAGCAGTAGATTAATTATCACTTTATCCAGAACCCGGCTTATGTGTACCTACTCACCTTACAAAAGCCTATATTACGGGCGTTAAGAGCTTCCTTGTTTTAGATTGTGACCAAAACTTAGATACAAAACAAGTAGATAAAATAGAAAGCTATTCCTTAGTGCTGTCGTAATAATTGAATAAATGTATTAATATAGTCCTTGTCAAATTGAAAAACCATTTCTTGTTTCATAACCAATAGTGCTTCGTAACTTGAATAATTATTTCGAAAAGTACGCTTAGTTGTCAGCGCATCAAAAGCATCACACATTCCAAGGACTCTAGCGTATTTCGGAATCAATTTACCACGAAGACCCTTCGGATAACCGCTACCATCCAATCTTTCATGATGGAAACGGACTCCATTCAAAATTCTTTGATTTGTTATGCCATTGTCTTTAAGAATCTCATACCCGAATTCTGGATGATATTTGATGCTTTTATATTCCTCTTCATCCAATCGAGTTGGTTTTAGTAGGATCGTTGGAGCAATGCGAATTTTTCCAATATCGTGTAATAATCCAGCAAATCCTATATCTATAATCTCTTCTTCTGATAGATGAATTGAATTGGCCAATATAACCGCAAAAAATGCAACATTCGTACTGTGATAGTGCGTTGTGTATTCATCTGGAATGATATTAAAAAGCATTGGGATCATATTCATCTCGAGATTGACACATTTGACAAGTTGAATCACACATGCATGCAATGCATCCAATGGCAATTTTTCATCCACATTATCTATGGTCTGCATCAAATTTGACGTCGTGGTGTACACAAGAGAAAGCCTCTCTTTAAATGTTCCAATAACATTACATAAAGTTTCTGATAAATCCAAAGCAGCCTTTACTACTTCCTTTTCTGATAAAGTTTTTTCTCCCGGCAGATCAATGATTTCATGATCGATTCGATATTTATTTACTTTTTCGGAATCCGTTTTGACAACATAAACCGCTTTATTTCCATCTATTTTTTCTAAAAGTGCTTTGCTGATATATGTACCAGCTTCAATAATAATGACATAATCACCGTGTCGTTTAATATAACAATCAAAAGAGAGTATTGTCTCTTTGACCAGAATATCTAGTTTATAAGGAATATATTTATTAGTAATATCCCTCTGAACAATTCTTGCCATATATCAGTTGTTATGAGTAAAAGTAATGAGAAGTTTAATAATAGATCCCTCTACTTTCAATAAATTTTAAAATTTCAGTTTGTTACATTAGCGGATACTTGCGCTTAACTTTACAATAGCTAATTGGAAAGTTAAGATCAATGCCATCCTGCTGATATATTTACTATAATATTATACGAATAAAGCTTTTTTTGGTCTGAAAATGTATAATTCTATATTATTGATACATTATACAGGAAGTTTTTTTGAAGAAATTTTTATTATTTTTGTTATTATTTTCACCTCTATTTGCTAATATTGAAGTAGTCGCGATTCATTCCTATTATGAGGCCTATCCTTGGACTAAAAGCCAACGTACCGGCTTTAGAACAGTAATCAACAATACACCAAATATCTATCCCCTTTATTCAGCCGAATATCTTGATACCAAGCGTCGAAACTTTGATCCAGAGTATCAACAGGAAGTTTTTCACTATCTGTCCAGTAAATATAAAGGCTACTATCCGAATGTCATTTATGTGACCGACGATGATGCTCTAAATTTTATCCTTAAAAATAAAGAGAAACTTTTTCCTTCAGTCCCCGTCGTTTTTTCAGGTATCAACGACCTCTCAAAGAAAGAGACATTGGATCCGTCTTCGTATACCGGTATCTTTGAAAAAAAAGAGATCACTCCTAATCTAAAACTGATCAAAACACTATTCCCTGATCAAAAAGAGGTACTCGTCATCAGTGATGGCTCATCAACAGCGCAAATAACTCGCAAGGAAATCGAGAAAGAAGCCATCACTTATCAAGGAATGACGATGCGATTTGCTAGTGATCAAGATTTGGATGTGATTCTAAATCAGCTCAAGGCGTATAAGGGAAAAGCGATTATCCTGACAACGATCGGAGCATTCCATACACGCAAAGGGAATCTGATACCCATCAAGGAAGTAACCAACCGCATCGTTCATTCAGGTCCTTTTGTTGCTCTAACGTTAGAAGACAGTTACATCCAAGAAGGGGTGATTGGAGGCTATGCCGTGAACGGTAATACTCAAGGAGCAGAAGCAGGTAAGTTGGCATTACAAATTTACTTGCATCCGAAATCACCGCTTCCGCACGTGGATAAAAATACCAATGGGTGGATTTTTGATGCAAAAGCGTTGAAAAATAACGGGATTATATTACCCAGAGATATTGCATTTAAAAGCATATTTTTAAATCCTCCGAAGACATTTCTTCAGCAATACCAGCAACTTATAATTGATCTTGTATACGGATTAATGGCCACATTGTTGATAGGCATTCTTTTGTTCAATAGGTATCTATATCGCAGTCGAAGAATGATTAAAAAACGCGAAGATGCCCTTGTAAACATTTCTAAAAGTTTGAACCGAGCACAAACGATTGCTCATCTAGGAAATTGGGAATGGGATATTCAGACCAATGCATTGTGGTGGTCAGACGAAATTTATCGAATTTTCGGACTTACGCCTCAAGTATTTCAACCGACCTCTGATGGATTTTTTGAACGGGTTCATCCTGATGATCGAGAGGTAGTAGAAACTGCACTTAAGGATGCACTTACTAACAATACTACTTATCATGTGGTACATCGAATCCTTAGACTGGATGGAACGGTACGTCATGTTCTTGAAGAGGGCGAAATCCAAACCGATGAGAGCGGGAATCCGAGTAAAATGTCTGGGACTGTTTACGATATTACAGAACAACAAAACGGACAAATAATTTTAGAAGCTTCTGAAAACAAGTACAGACATCTGGTTGAAAATGCAATGATCGGTATCTATCGTACGGATCTCTTCGGTAAAATCCTTTATGTGAATCAGTCATTGACCGACATGCTCGGCTTTGATACTCCTAGTGAATTGATTGGTCAAGACAGTACAACAATGTACAATAATCCAGAAATACAGAAAAAAATGATTCATATACTATTCAAAAAAAACCATATCAGTAACTATGAGCTGGAAGTTCTTGATAAACATTCTTCCACGGTACCCATTATGCTAAGCGCAGCGGTTGAGGGAGATGTCATTTCCGGGATTATTCTGGATATGCGTGAACTCAAAAAATCACGGGAAGAGATTGATAAACTTTCAAAAGCAATTTCACAAATTGACGATACTGTAGCTATTACAGATAAATCAGGGATAATCACCTATATCAATCAGGCTTTTTCTCGTCATACAGGTTATTCAAAAAATGAAGCTCTCGGTAAAACATCGCGTATTCTTAAATCAGGCCTCCATGATAATGAATTTTATCAAAAATTATGGAAAACAATTTTGAGTGGAGAAACTTTCCGAGGAACGATCATCAACAGAAAAAAAATGGAGATTTATATTATGAAGATAAAACCATTACTCCTCTGAAAGATGATAAAGAAACTATCGTTGGTTTCGTTACAACCGGAAAAGATGTAACGCATGAAACGCTTCTCAATCAAGAGATA
Organism: Sulfuricurvum sp.; assembly: GCA_030679635.1. GTDB lineage: Bacteria > Campylobacterota > Campylobacteria > Campylobacterales > Sulfurimonadaceae > Sulfuricurvum. Next base: position 6,147 of record JAUXSZ010000043.1, read on the forward strand.
CAACGTATTGCAACAATCGATCACTTAACCGGTGTTTACAATCGACATAAATTTGAAGAGCTCTTTACATTGGAAGCTGAGCGCGCACGCAGGTTTTCACTTCCCCTTTCGTTGATACTTATCGATATTGATCATTTCAAATTGGTTAATGATACCTACGGCCATGACACCGGAGATGAAGTACTCAAACAATTGGCCAATATAGTGCAAGAAAATATCCGTAAGTTAGATGTTTTTGCACGTTGGGGAGGGGAAGAGTTTCTGCTATTATGCCCGAGCACCGATTTGGACAATATCCAAATACTTGCGGATAAATTACGGTTGGCAGTTGATAATTCTACATTTCCTAAAGTCAACCATCTAACTATAAGTATTGGCGTGAGTACGTTTGAAAAAAGCGACAGCTTTTCTGAACTCTTCAAACGTGCAGACCAAGGACTCTATTATGCAAAAAAACAAGGGAGAAACCAGGTGTATACTATTGAATGCCAAAATTGTGACGAGAGAGCATAAGAAAATATAAATTTTTATAATTTAGTTTTATCAACATGAATATTGCTGAGTTCTAAAGCATAAAGTATTTGTGTAATATCAATCTTTTCAAAATTATTACATAGTAGTTGTTTCAAGTATTCTCTTTCAGCGTGCTCTGCCTTTTTAAAACTGGTTAAAAATTTTCCCCGTTTTTCAACTACAAGATCTGTGATGTCCTTGTGCATGTTAAGGCCTTTTACCACATTTTTAATGTCCGTATCAAAAAGAGCATCTAACATTGAGAACATACCCGAAAGATATGCTTTGTCTTTTTCACTATGATGGGCATCATCTTCCATTCTTTCTGCTCTTTTGGTAGCAATGCTCATGATGGCCTCAGATATCGGGTTATCAGAAAGTTCGGCGTAGAGATACAAAAGGAGCCATCGTAACAATTTATCTCTACCAAGCAGTGTAATGATCTGAGTAATAGATTCGATTTTACTGTGAAATTTCCCTTGATTGTTAATAAATTTAATCAATTTATACGACAAATCTGCTCTTTGTTTGATATAGGAGTCTATTTCCGATGTTTGGCCGTCAGTTCTGATCAATCTTATCAAGTTTAAAATGACCATCTGGGTTGCATCTTTATACCTGTCCATCTCTATAACTTCAGGTTTGTGAAGATAATAACCTTGAAATAGGTCAAATCCCATCGCTATATATTTTTTATAATCTTCTTCAGTTTCAACTTTTTCAGCAAGTACTTGTATCCCCAATTGTTTGATTTTACTCATAACATTTTTCAAATTTTGTTGCTGTGCACTCAGTACATCCATTTTTACTATATGAATATACTTAAATATGGGTGTGAATTTTTTAATCATTTCAGCACTGCAATCAAAATCATCGATTGCGATTTTAAAACCTCTTTTATTGTACTGTTTGATTCTTGAAAGAACTTTTTCATTCAAATCAGTTGTCTCTAAAATCTCTAAAACAAATCTATCTTTATCTAAAACATCAATAATCCCGGAAGTCAAAGCATGTTCATCTAAATTAATAAAAGCGATCCCTTTATCTCCCAATAACTCATCGGTACTAATATTTGTCAGTGTGTTTAAAAGAACTTGAGATGTGGCTCGAATATTTGTTGGAAATTCTCTAATCCCATGAGTATGGTCTCTAAACAGCAATTCGTAGGCAAAAAGCTTACCTTGATGATCGAAAATTTTTTGTTTTGCTAAATATACTGTATGCAAAATTCCACCATCTTATCTTTATTTTTTATTCTATTCTTTGTGTTTTTTGGGATACTCAAACGATATGAATTTAGCTGTCTCTTTTTCTATACTTTGCCAATCATCACTTTTAAACGTAACACAAAAAATACCGCAGGTTGGAATATTATCAATTTCATATCCGCTGATATATTCTGCAAATCGGGTAAAGCCAGGATTGTGACCAATGATAAAAACACTCTTTTTTGAAGAGGATATTTTTTTTAAAATGTCCTCTATCTGATTGATATCGGCCATATACAAGCCCTCTTCATACACAATCTTTTTCGTATTATACCCCACTTTTTTGGCAATCTCTTTTGCGGTCATTTTAGCTCGAAGTGCTGGACTCGATATAATGAGATCAGGGTGGACTTTTTTTTGTGCCAATACCTCCCCCATAAAAAGGGCATTTTTTTTGCCTCTCTTGTTTAACGGTCTTTCAAAATCGGTCAAAGCAGGATTATTCCAATCCGATTTTCCATGTCTGATGATATAAAGAGTTTTCATGTAAATTCCTTTTTATATTTATGACTATTGTAAACCTAAAATGATAGGTTTAATGTTATAAAAAAACAAATATTTGCTGTTTTAATTTGATTTATTTTATAGAGTGCTTAAGCTAGATAATAATAACATCTACAAATCTTTCATTTGGAGATGCCCATTATGAACACGGTTACCCTTACTGATAATCGTACAGGGAAAAGCTATGAACTTCCGATTCTAAAGCCGACTCTAGGGCCAAATGTAATCGATATAAGGGCTCTTTATAAAGAGACGGGGATGTTCACGTATGATCCTGGATTCACCTCTACCGCCAGTTGCAGCTCGAGTATCACCTATATTGATGGCGAGAAAGGAGAGCTCTTATACCGTGGCTATGACATCTGTGATTTGGCAACCAAGAAGAACTACCTTGACGTATGCCATTTACTTCTCACCGGAAAACTTCCATCTGAAATGGAGCGTGCAGGCTTGGATATGGAACTGCGTAAGCGCGCTTTTGTGCATGAAGGACTCAAAGGGCTCATAAATTCTTTTCCTGATCGCGCGCATCCCATGGCGATGATGTCCTCTGCTGTCGCAGCATTATCAACGTTTTATTTTGAGCATCTAAATGTTACGACGCACGAAGATGCACAGGTGATGGCCAGACGTATTATCGCAAAAATACCTACATTAGCGGCCTTTACATACCGGCACTCATTGGGAATCCCTTATATTTATCCCGACATTGAACGCTCTTTTACCGAAAACTTTCTCTATATGATGCGTGCTTATCCGGGGGAGAATCTTGAAATACGTGATGTTGAAGTTCGTGCTTTGGATACGATTTTCACCCTGCATGCTGATCACGAGCAAAATGCTTCAACGTCTACCGTGCGTGCTGTCGCATCAACAGGGGCCCATCCCTATGCTGCTATTTCAGCCGGGATTGATGCATTATGGGGAAGGGCACATGGCGGTGCAAACGAATCGGTCATTGCCCAACTAGAACTCATTGGAGACGTTGATAAAGTAGATGAATTTATCAAAAGGGCCAAAGACCCTGAGGATGTTTTCAGATTAATGGGATTCGGTCACCGTGTGTATAAAAATTTTGATCCCCGTGCTAGGATTTTAAAAACACTTCTGGATGAACTCAAAGATGAGTTGGGAATCGATAGCAATTTACTCAAAATTGCTAAGCGTGTTGAAGATATCGCGCTGAGTGACGACTATTTTATTCAACGAAAGCTTTACCCTAATATTGACTTTTATTCAGGTCTTATTTTAACCGCCTTGAAAATTCCAAAATCGATGTTTAC
>JAUXSZ010000054.1 GCA_030679635.1 Sulfuricurvum sp.
GTGAACGTAAAACGTCACGATCACATAAAGCATACAGCCGCATATTAAGGGAGGAGAAGGGTTAGAAGGTCGCTTAGCGTATCTTTGAGTTCATTACGCCCTACGATCATGTCAATAGACCCTTTTTCAAGTAAAAACTCAGCTCGCTGAAACCCCTCAGGGAGATCCGAACCGATCGTTTGCTTGATAACTCTTTGGCCTGCAAATCCGACCAATGCACCCGGTTCAGCGATAATAATATCACCCAGTGTTGCAAATGAGGCGCTTACGCCACCCATCGTCGGATCGGTGAGCAAAGAGATGTACGGGAGCTTCTCTTGGGCTAAGCGCGCTAACGCTGCAGAGGTTTTCGACATTTGCATCAGAGAATAAGTACTCTCCTGCATCCGTGCTCCACCGCTGGCGCTTACGATAATTAAACCGTTTCGTTTTGCCATCGCACGATTGATTGCACGAACAATTTTTTCACCCTCAACCGAACCCAATGATCCGCCCATAAAGTTAAAATCAAAAACGACAAGCTGGACGGGAACAGCATTAATGGTACATTCTCCGCTGACGACAGACGAATAACGTCCATTCTTTGCATACCCCTCTTCAATACGGGCCGCATAACTTTTCTTATCCACAAAATCCAACGGATCAATCGGTTTTAAAGAGGCATCAAATTCAACAAAACTTCCCTCATCAGCAATAATAGCAAGACGTTCTTTCACACCGATTCGTAAATGAAATCCGCATTTTGGACAAACATGATTTTGTTTTTCCATCTCTTTGTAGTACATTAACGATTGGCATGATGTACATTTTACCCAGTGAGAAGGGGCTTCGCTTTTCGTTGGCTGTTTCTTTTTTTCGGAGTCACCGAACAGGTTAAATAAACTCAAAAATATTCCTTTTCAACAATCAAACGTATCCGTTCAAACACTTCTTTATCGGTACTCAAGAGAAGGTATCTCTCATCTTGAAATCCGTAAAGGTGTTGGCTCAAGTATAAGCCTGCTTGGATATCAAACGAGCGCATTGTACCCAAAAATAGCACATATTTCACATAAGGGGCATAGGCCAAAGAGAGGGCAAGCGCGCCCGGTGAGCGATATTTCAACTTCCATTGCATCAATTTTTCACCAAGAGCAGGATGTTCATACTCTTTTTCAAAAAGACCTATTTTGGGTTTTTGGTTGCTGTCAATCGAAACTTTTTTGTCGAATCCATCCATGGTCGTGCGGTAGTATTCATCCAATGTACGGACAAACAGATCCCCGTTGGCGAGATTGCAAACAACCGCCTCAACCGTAACACCCTCTTCTTCTCGCGCGATTGAGACACCGTAATAGGGGAAAAAGGAAGCAAAATTATCACTCCCGTCTATCGGATCGAGAATGATATTGGAAGATCCTGCAGGAGACATCCAGCCGCTCTCTTCGGAGAAGAGTGACCCAAAAGAGGATAAGTTTTTAAAGAAGATAGCTTCTGCACGTAAATCAAATCCACGGCTTATGTCCCCTCCGAATCCTTTATCAAAGAAATCAAAAAGGGAAGGATCCGGAGAAATGGTGATTAACTCACGCACCTCAATGCAGGACTCAATGGCCGCTTGAATAAACGGATTCATTATCTGAGTAGGGATTTAACCATTGCACGAGCGGCTTCACGTCCGTCATACGCAGCCGTAACGACTAAATCAGCCCCGCGGTAGCAATCTCCGCCTGCATAGATACCAGGCGTTGTGGTTTGGAATTTTTCATCGATAATAATACCGCCCCATGCGTTGACAGCAATCCCATTTTCAGCCAAAAATCCTGGAACAGCAGGATCAAATCCAAGAGCCATGATCACAACATCTGCATTGACGTTGAAATCACCCCCTTTTACCTCTTCCATCTTTTGGCGTCCGCTAGCATCTTTGGCTCCCAGAACCGTCTTTGCCATATGAACAGAAACGGCTTTGCCGCTGTCATTTAAAAGTACCTCTTTAGGAGATGCGTGAAATCCAAAGTCGATTCCCTCTTCCACAGCATTTTTATATTCTCTTTGAGAACCTGGCATATTGTGAGCATCACGGCGATACAGACAGGTGACATTCTTTGCCCCCTCGCGTTTTGCGGTACGGACACAGTCCATGGCCGTATCTCCGCCTCCGATAACCACCACTTCCAAATCTTTAAAATCAAATTGTTTGTCATAAGGCAAACCGAAATTTTTACGTTGGATAGCGGTCAAGTAGTCGATAGCAACGTATACGTTGGCCGCATTGTCTCCGGCAAGATTGGCTGTTTTTGACTTGGTCGCGCCCAGTCCGAGGAACAGGGCATCGTGGCTGTCTGCGATCTCGTCAAATTCAATATCTTTTCCCACTTCGCAGTTTAAGACCAATGTCAAACCGGCTTCAATGAGCAGACCGACACGACGATCAACAATTTTTTTATCCAACTTAAAGTTTGGAATTCCATACGTGAGCAATCCGCCGGCATGATCGCTTCGTTCATACATGGTAACGGCGATTCCAGAACGCAACAAATACGTTGCGGCAGAAAGGCCCGCAGGACCTGAACCGATAATCGCTACTTTTTTATCCGTCGTAATTCCGGGAAAATAGGGTTTAAGCCCCTGCTTGAATCCTTCTTCGTTAATAAACGTCTCAATGGAACCGATCGTAATCGCACCGTGCCCGTCATTAAGGGTACAATCTCCCTCACAAAGACGATCATGCGGACATACACGCCCCATGACTTCAGGAAAGGGTGAGGGTTCATTGGAAAGATTAAAGGCAAATTTCAAATCTTTCTCCGCTACGGCTTTGAGCCATTGCGGAATATAGTTATGAAGAGGGCATTTATTCAAACAAAACGGATCACCGCACTGGATACAGCGATCGCTTTGGGAGGATGCCTCATGTGTGTCCACAGGCTCATAAATTTCACTGAAATCTTTCAGTCGCTGGACAACACCGCGCTTTGTTGGATCAATACGTTCAATGGTTAAAAATTCTCTCATAATTAGTCCCCTTTATCCGGATTAAGTGGCAATTTGGTTAGGTTTTTCGGACGAACCATCCAAAAATTACGGATTTCATCACGGAAATTATTCAATAATGTCTGTGCTTTATCACTCTGTGTCTCTGCAACATAGTCTTTTAGTAGACGTTTTAAATAATGGCGCGCTTCGTCCCCATCATCGGTATCAATACGGATGGCATCGACGAGTTCACGGTTTACGTTTTCAACAAAACTGTGGTTTTCATCGTAGACAAACGCTACACCGCCTGTCATACCCGCACCGAAGTTAATCCCCGTTTGTCCCAAGATGACGACAATACCGCCCGTCATGTACTCACATGCGTTGTCTCCAGTCCCCTCAACAACGGCAAACGCCCCCGAGTTACGAACCGCAAAGCGCTCCCCAACACAACCTGCGATAAATAATTTACCGCCCGTTGCGCCATACAGACAGGTATTACCGCCCGCACTGAAGGCTTCACCCTGATTTTGCGATTTAATAACGATCTTACCGCCGTGCATCCCTTTACCGATATAATCGTTGGCAACACCATCCACATGTATGGAGATCCCGTTTATCAAGAATGCACCCAGTGCCTGGCCTGCGATTCCCGTCAGATTAATACGTATCGTGTCGGATTTCAATCCTGCATCACCGTAATATTGGGCAATTTCACCGCTTATACGGGCACCAAAACTGCGGTTTGTATTGCAAATAGTTCGCGTAATACGTACCGGACGCTCTGGATTCTTGATCGCATCCATCGCCTCGCTCAGAACATCTTTTTCAAACTCATTGCTGTCAAATGGTTTGTTGCTCTCACTCTGGCAGGTATTAACCCCCTCTTCGCGATGCAATATATTGCTGA
>JAUXSZ010000057.1 GCA_030679635.1 Sulfuricurvum sp.
CATAACAACTTGACACTTTTGTCAAAATTACCGCTGTTGTAATAAAGATCCCAAAAACGGGCAAACCGTTTCATTTTTTGTATCTGGGTGAAGCTAAGATTATTGTTTTGGAGGATGTCATAGGGGGGGATATCGCTGTAGATCATCCCGTGCTCTTTGTCATGGCGTGAGAGAGTGGTGCCTGAGAGATTTTTGAGTATTCCGATTTGAATTTCGCTGTGGGTGAGGGAGCAGAGTTTATCCAGATTTCGTCCAAATCCCTCTATGGTTTCCCCCGGAAGACCGACAATGAGATCGAGGTGCATGTGCGCGGAGGTTTCGTTTTCTAAAAATTGTAAGTTCTCATAGATCTTTTCGAGTTTGAGAGGACGATTTATCCCCTTTGCAATGACGGGATCGAGGGTTTGAATACCGATCTCCAGCTGAAGCGATCCTGGAGGGAATAGGGCTATCTTGGATTTTAACACATCGGGAAAATGGTCGGGTATGACTTCGAAATGGGCAAAATAGGGGGGCTCTTTTGAGAGAAAAAAGTTCAAGATCCGGTTGGCAAAGGTCATGTTGAGATTAAAGGTACGGTCGATAAATTTGAAGCTTCGTGCTCCCCGATTCCAAAGAATTTCAAACTCTTCTAACAGCTCATCGAGGGGAAAATTCCGGACTTTTTCATCGATGGAGGAGAGGCAGAACTCGCACTCAAACGGGCAGCCTCTCGACGCCTCAACATAAATAGTGCGGTGTTGGATATCTTCATCGCTGTAGGCGCTGTAAGGGAGGGCAATAGCCTTGAGATTAGGCATCGCGGCTTTGATAAACTCCGTTTTCCCCGCGCTTGTCGAAGGGTGGTATGGTTCGACAGGCTCACCATGAACGGGATTAAGTATTTTTCTACACAGTTCATAAAATGCCACTTCCCCCTCGCCGCTTATGATGTAATCGGCACGGTCAAAATTGACACGGTGAGGCAGATATCCGGCTTCGGGTCCCCCGAGGACGATTACGGTATCGGGGGCTACTTTTTTGAGTATTTCGATCAGCTGGGAAGTTTCTGAAGCATTCCAAATATAGACACTGATGCCGACAATCTTCGGTTTTTGTTCCAGTATCACTTCGGCAATGCTTTGAATCTGTTCGTTGATGGTAAATTCGAGTATCTGAGCATCGCTTTGGAGCTCACCCAAATTGGCATAAAGATAGCGAAGTCCCAATGCGCTATGGGCATAGCGGGCATTGAGGGTCGTTAGGAGAATAGAGGTCATTGTACGGAGCCTTTAAAATAGTGGCCATCGGTGACGAAGAGTTTGAGTATTTTATAATATTCGCTGTAGGCTTGTTTGTAAAGATGTTGCGTATGTTTGCTGGATTCATACAGCTCGCTGGCACTCATCCCCGTTTCGAGAGCATTCTTGAGCAGTTTGGTACGGCGTAAATAGGTGAATGCGAGATTGGGAAAGTGTGCATGGATTTTTTCACGTATTATAGCGGCATCATTGGAATTATCAATCATATTGGCAAAAACGAGGATGGTTTTTTCTTTGTAATTTTTGATGAAGATCAAACTTTTCATGATCGAATTGAGATCATTGATCGTGGCGACCAAAATAATGTCGGATTGACGTAAGATTTCATCAGCATGTGGGGCATCAAATCCGCCGAAATCGTAAACAGTGTCGGGATGAAGGGGAATTTTATTGGGGTAGTAGCGTGCATTTTTGTATTTGTTAAGGACTACGGACATGTCATTGGTCGCATAGCGATAGCCAAGATCCTTTGCGAGAGAAAATGCAAGAGAGGTTTTACCCACTCCCCCTTTGGTCGATGCGATAGAGATAATAGCCATTATTTTCCATACTTAACGTTTTTGCAACTATAGCATAATACGCTATACTTTAACTAAAATTTGAAAGAGACTATCAATGAATCTTTTATCCAAAAATGCCCCACTGGAAGAGTCCATCAAGAAAATGAAGGCGGTTTTGGTCGACGTTGGATGCGAAGCAACTTTCTCCCAAGAGAAACACCCCTTAGAGCACTGTTATTCTATCAATTTGGCATCGGTAGAGGCACCTAAACATATCTATTCGAACGGAAAAGGGATTGTATCGGAAGCCTCCATGGCGAGTGCATTGGGTGAATACATTGAGCGCCTTCAGACGAACAACTTTTTTATCGACTTTTATCTTCCAAATCGCAAATACTATCCGGATGAAATAGCATTTGAGTTTGGCGGAGCCTATTTGAACGATGAGTTACGTAAAGTGTATGATCCCGATGGCCAGTTGGATGATGAGGCTCTTGTGGACTATAACAGTGATTATGAGGATAAAATCGTAGCCCTTCCCTTTCACAAGTACTCAAACGGTGAGACCGTATATCTGCCGCTCAATATTTTGAGCAATCTCTATGTCAGCAACGGATTGGCGACAGGCAATACCCCTGAAGAGGCGAAAGTTCAAGCTTTGAGTGAGATATTCGAGCGTTATGCCAAAATAGAGATTATTAAAAACGGGTATGCTCTTCCGAAATTTCCCGACGAAATCATTCAGTCGTATGAGAGACTTCATCAGGATGTTCATGCGCTGAGAGAATTGGGATACATCGTTGAAGTTTTGGATGCGTCGTTAGGGGGAAAATTCCCGGTAACCGCGATTTCACTCATCAATCCGGAGAATTCGACCCTTTTTGTCTCTTTCGGAGCACACCCGATTTTGCAGGTATGTCTCGAGCGTACGATGACCGAGTTGATGCAAGGGCGCGGTTTGGAAAATCTGGATGCGTTTGAAGTTCCGACATTTGATATGAGTATTGTTTCGGACAGTTTCAATCTGGAGTCCCATTTTATCGATTCGAACGGCAAACTGGGATTCGGATTTTTGAATGCAAAAAAAAGTTTTAAATACACACCGTGGAGCTATGCGGGCGAGGGGAGTCAGGAAGAATACGCCTATTTAACAGGGATATTGGGTCAGACGGGCAAAGAGATGTATTTGAGAGAATACAACTATCTTGGTTTTTATTCCTGCCAGATGATCGTCCCTAGTGTATCGGAAGTCTATCCGATAGAGGATTTGACCTACAACAATAAGAACAGTGGTAAATTCATCCGAGAAATGGTTTTGAATTTTACAGAGTTCGACCCTGAAGAAGTTTTAGAAAATATTGAGTCATTAGAAGATTCGCTCAATGTTGAAAAATACATAGGGGTCATTTTTGAGAATAATTTTACGATGGTTGAGTTAAAAGCACAAATGCATCTGTGTGCCGGAAATCCGGAAGAAGCGCTTCCCTTACTCGAATTTGGAACTTCTAAAATGGGGCATATCGTTGCAGAGTTGATTCGAATGAGCGAGGCGGAACTGGCATGGGAAGAATACGAAGAGGCTCTGTTTGATATCTATGGCAAAGAGAACGTTGAAAAAGCGTTGCTCATTATCGAAGGTGAAGAATTTTTGCTTGATGTGACGTTGCACACTGATTATCTCAACATGCTCAAACTGTACGATCGATTGGACCTAAAAAAAGCGAAAATGGTTAAAAAAAGTTAACCATATGCACATTGATTTGACTCAAGGTGAACTCAAAGTCCAGATTAAAAAGCTCGCAATTCCTGCAAGCATAGGCTTTTTCTTTCATACGATGTACAACGTAACCGATACGTATTTCGCAGGATTGATATCGACGCAGGCGCTTTCGGCACTCGCCCTCTCTTTTTCGGTCTTTTTTATGATGATTGCACTCGCCGGAGGAATGAGTGAGGCCGTTACTTCTCTGGTCGGAAATGCGTTAGGAAAAAAAGATCCTAAGATGGCAGGACATATTGCCCTGAATTCTTTAGTCTTTGCTCTTTTTCTCTCTTTTGTCTTAACCGTGACAGGGGTACTTTCTACCCCGTATTTGATGACATTATTAGGGGCAAAAGGTGCCTATTTGCAAGAATCGCTAGACTATATTAATGTCATTCTATACGGTTCTGTCTTCTTTATCTTCAGCTTTTTTATCAATGCCCTCTTAAATGCGGTAGGCGATACCGTCTCGTTTCGAAATATTTTGATGTTCACTTCTGTATTGAACATTGTGTTGGATTACTGGTTTGTCTATGGAGGATTAGGGGTCGAACCTTTGGGTCTGATGGGAATATCTTTGGCTACCGTTATTGCCGAGCTTATCACGGTCGTCTACCTTTTTTATAAATTAAACAAGACCTCCCTGCTTAATAGCACTAAAGAATTTTATTTTGATAGATCGGTCTTTAAAGAGTTTATTAAACAAGGGCTCCCTCCAAGCGCCAATATGGTATTAATGGCAGCAGGTATCTTTATCATTACCTATTTTGCAGCACCTTTTGGACAGGAAGTGATTGCCGCTTTTGGAATCGGAATGAGGATCGAACAAATTATCTTGATGCCGAGTATTGGCCTTAATGTCGCAGTACTGGCTATTGTTTCTCAAAACAATGGGGCAAAGCAGTTTGAACGGATTGCACAGACTTTGAAGGTTTCACTCTATTACGGCGGAGTGATCTCTTTGATTGGTATGCTTTTATTACTGGTTGGGGCAGAACAGTTTATGGAGTTGTTTAGTGATGATAGTAAAGTGATAGAAGCGGGTGCCCTCTACTTACGGGTGGAAGCCTTTATCCTCTTCTCTTTTGTTGTGATTTTTGTCCATCTTGCAATGCTTCAAGGGATTGAGAAGCCGAGTTTTATCTTTTATATCTCTATCTTTAGACAGATCATCGCACCGATTTTATTGTTAAGTCTGGTCTCTTATTTAGCCTTGGGAATGCTTTGGGTTTGGTTGAGTATTGCTCTGATCGTAACGTTCTCGGCTTTAGCGACATGGAGGTACAGCTACCAAAAACTAGAGGAAGTTTCAAAAAATAAAGAGGAGTGAAGCTAGAGGATAAATGCACGCGAAAAGATTATAAGAATAATTACTTCTTGCTGCTGATCGTCTCTTCGAGTTTGCTGATAGTGTCGATTTTTTTCTCGATCAGATGGGTGACGGTCACCGTAATGGTAATATTGGTATTTTCAAAAAAATCGGCTTCCCTGAGACTATCGGGTGAAAGATCGAGAAAATCCTCGCTGAGAATAACAAACGTGTCACCGAAAATACGGTAAATATGATGGTGAGTAAACCGATTTTTAAGTATCTCGGCAAACTTTTCGAGTAAAATATCCCCATTGTGCCATCCCATCTGGCGGTTGAACGTGATGAGGTTCTCTAGGCAGATAACCGTTGCATAGCGATACTCATGTGTATGCATATTTATTTGGAGGATTGATTCGAGTGCCCAGTGATTGTTTAGTCCGGTCAGCTGATCTTTTAAAAAGTAAGCAAAACGCTCCTCTTCCATCGCTGTTTTTGGGTATTGATCGGAGGGTTTGAGGATGATATGGTTTAGTACAGTGATGGCCGCATCGGCAACTTCAGGATCAAACTGGATCCCTTTTAGCAATGCAATCTCTTTCAGCGCCTCTTCAACACTTTTTCGAGGTTTGTAAATTCGGTCGGTTGTCATGGCGTCAAACGCATCCGCGATAATCATTATGCGTGAAAGAGGGGGGATTTGTTCTCCACAGAGTCCATCTGGGTATCCGCTGCCGTCGTAGCGTTCGTGGTGGTGGCGCATAATTTCAGCCAGTTCTTTATACATATCGACTTACGAAAGGAGATCATAGCCGGCGGTCAGATGGTAGTAGATGAGATCTTTTTCGATAGGTGTAAGAATCCCCGGTTTGAGCAAGATAGAATCGGGAATCGCAATTTTGCCGACATCGTGAAGGATGGCAGCCTCTTTGATTTTTTTGACGATTGATTCGTCATGATACATGGCTCTGGCGATTATCTCACTGTAATAGGCGACTCGCTGCGAGTGGCCTGCCGTATAGGAATCGCGTTTATCAATCAGTTCAATAACGAGCGAAAGCATACTCTGATAGTTTTTGATTTTTTCGATCTCTTTGGCGTATAACTGGAATGCCTTATTCCGTATAATCTTGGATGCTGCGATAATAGCACCTAATCCCAAAAACCAAATCAAACCGAGCCAACCGTAGGTGTGGATAAGTGTCTCGCGAGTCATTTTGGCAAATGCTGCCAAAGGGACAGAAATATCGATACCTCCCCGTATTTCACCGATTTTATTTTCGGATGGATTATGACATTTAAGGCAGCTTTTATCGGTAAACATCGGGATCATCATACGTAAATAGGTCCCGCTTTTTTTTTGTTCCAGTTCATAAAAGTCTGTTTTTTTCGGATTGGCACCCAGATAACGAAGTGCTTTTTCTTCCCATGCGGTCGCTTTATTGGACGGATTGAGGGGTTTAAGAGCGGATATTCTTGTTTTTTCTCCATACAAAGTCCCGTAGTTCTCCATCATTTGTCTCAAAACATACGATGAATTCATCAATGTCAGCTGTTGACCCAAAGGAGTTTGGATGTCTCGCTCGGGAACATGGGAGAGATACGGACTGGGTGGAGTAATCGTATCGATAGGGACATAAACACCGCCGTGCAAAATAGTCCAACTACGGGTTGCAAAATCTTTATTAAGGGCTGTTTTGGCTGTATTTTTTGCGAGGGAGACAATTTGTCGGGTTTGGTCGTTCCAGTAAAGGAGTGCGGCCATGGACACTAAGAAAGTCCAAACCGCCAATGCAATAAACAGTGATCGGCGATAGGATAAAACAACCGTTTTCTTTTCCATTTCCGATCCTTGTTAAAATATTTGTTCATGTTATACCATGGTAATTCTTTTAACATTGTAAATCGGGAGAAAGGATCGCTTTATTCGCTCTTTTCAGCCGGCTTGAGGGATTTTACGCTGATACGGCGCGGTGCACGTTTAGGAGCAGTGTCAGTGTGCGCAGGTTTTGCAGAGTCATAGGATGGTTTATAGTTGCTTGATGATTTATTATCGTATGGTTTTTTATCTCCGTAAGGCTTCTTGTCCCCGAATGGCTTTTTATCACCGAATGGCTTCTTGTCTCCATATGTTTTTTTCTCTTCATACGGGCGTTTGTCGTCTTTATTAAAAGCTTGTTTCCCCTCATACGGTTTTCTCTCTGGATTGAAAGGGGCTTTTTTCTCTTCGTTGCTCTTGGATTTATCATGTTCACCGAAAAATTTAGGCTTATTGACATAGGCCGTTTTCGCAAATTTGTCAGCATCACTTCTTGGTGTACCGTCGTGATAATGGTTGCGTTCACGTGTTTTTGTTCCGAAAATCGGTTTACCGTTTTCGTCTTTCCCTAGATATTCAGAAGGCCGACTTTTATTCTGTTCCCATGGAGTAGAACTTTTTGTCTCAGCTCTATTTCCCTCATAGGGTTTACGAGCAGGACGGTTGTCGTCTCTAGGTCCACGTTCTTCGCGTTTGAATTCGGGTCTTGCGTCATCACGTCTTGGTTTGAATTCTGATCGTGCATCATCACGCCTTGGTTTAAACTCACGCTTGGGAGATACACGTTCTTGATCGCGGGCTTCACGTTTGGCGATCATCTCTTCTTTATTTTTTTGTTCTACGGCAATTCCGAAATTGGGTTCGAAACCGACAACGGGTTCTTGGGTAATGGTACGACCGAAGAGTGTTTCGATGGCATAAAGATATTTTTGCTCTTCTGCGCCCAACAAAATAATGGCAAATTCGCCGGCACGAGCATAGCGGGTCATGTAAATAATCGCTTTTTCAGGTAAATCATAACTGATAACAATGTCATACGTAAGATCGCTTGGCTGTGCCAAATCGCTGTCGGATGCGATGGTGACCTTTTTACTCTCTGCCACTTCAATAGCCGCAGGATCGTTGGCGGTGACGATAAGCATTGATTTATCAGTATTTTGAGAAATCAAAAAGTTAAGCAGTTCATTTTTACGTGAAGTACTGCAAGGGTGGATACGGTGGTTTTGACGTTTGATGGTTGATGACATGAGAGTCCTTGTGAGTGTAAACCCCTGTAAAGAGGAAAAGTAGGCTGAAGAGCATACGATTGAATAATTATCGTATTATAGCGTAGATGGCATTAACGGTAAGGGTGTATCCCAAGCAACGTGTCGAGCCTGTCAATGGTATACCCCTGCGACTGGAGTATTTCAATGATTTTTGCCAACGATGCGACGCTGGTAGGGTTGCGGTGCATCAGGATAATATCGCCGTTACGGACATTTGATACGACGTTTTGGATAACGGCATCGGGATCTTTCAGTGTCCAATCGAGTGAATCGAGAGACCACAATACCGTGGTAACGTTGTGCTCGTTGATCGTATTGAGAACGTTTTGGTTGATCGAACCGTAAGGGGGACGAAACAATAGGGGATAATTTTGGGTAATGGCTTCGATACGCCCAGCCGCTTTGTCGAGTTGCTCAATGATGGCCGTTTCGTTTAGATCCGTAAATCTTGGGTGGTTGAAGCTATGGCTAAGAACGAGATGCCCCTCATTATGGGTCTGTTTGACGACTGAAATATTGCCATCGCGCATCGTTCCCCCGATCATGAAAAAAGCGGCTTTGACATGGTGAGTATCTAGAATATTCAGCAGTTTGATCGTGTTATTCTCATCTGGGGAGTCATCGAAGGTAAGGGCGATGTTTTTACGGGTGGGATCACCGTTAACAACGACATTTTTATAGATCCCCTCTTGGATCGGGGAAACCGTATCCGTACGCCATTTATCCAAAAAATGGGTTAAGTTGGCATCCAGAAGGGGGGATTGGCCGTGTATGTCATAAATGACATTTACATGAGCACATAAAAGGGTTTGGAAACAAAGAAAAAAGAGGAGTACGAGTTTTTTCATCATGAGAACATTGTATGGATTTTACTTGTTTGACCGTGATGAAACTCACGCTCTTTAAAAGCAATGCAATTATAACGAACGCGGCTTTGTTTCTCTTTGTGAAACTAGTTGTTTCCGAAATAGAAATCCAAACTGACCCGAAAGATATAATTGGGTTTGTAGTCGTATTGTTCATGAAACGAGACAATCGGCTGCATCTGATAAAACAGATAATTTCGGAACAGCTTTTGTCGCCATATAGTCCCTATTGAATACTCATAGACCCCTTCTTGAGGTGTTGTTCCGCTGTTGTATACCGAGCCGATTAGGTCTTGCGTTCGACCGCTTATTCCAATGTAGTGGTTAAATCCGATTTCATCTTTAAGTGTATTCATATAGGAGAGCTGTGATAAATAGCTCATCCCTGGTTCCGTGCTGTGAGTTGAACGCTGAAGCAGAAATCTGATCATTTCATTGTCTGCAAGTTTCCGGTCAAAAGAGAGATCTGTCCACTCTTCAAATTCATTTTTACGGGAGAGTTTACAGTACTGCGCAGGTTTTAATAACCAGCTCCCAAGAAAGAGAGGGTATTCGATGCGAGCTTTTGCATAGGGGTTTCCAATTCCCGAAACACCGACGGATGCACTGGTATTAAAGCGTTCAAAAAAAGAGGGGGCAACATATTTCAGTCCAACCCCTTTGTCCGTGGTACCATTCTGTGCATTTGAAAGATTGGCGTGCTCTTTTGTATCATCGCCGATGTAGAGCTGAAGTTTTCCCTGCGTTTTTGGAAGCTTTATCCGGGCGGTAATGTTGTAAAAAAGGTCAGGATCTCCCCGTTTATTGTACTCATATCCGCCGCGTACTCTGACATAGCTTTTATTGGTTGCATCCAAATAGGTTTCATCTTTGAAAAATTCGTCTAGCCATATAGAGGTCTGATAGGTTTCTTTATCTTCCTCTTTTTTGATTTTTGTTAAGTAGCATAAGGGTATGTTTGGTGCCTTCGAATCGACGATGCATTGTTTTGTCACATTAGTGTCAAAGGTTGAGACATTCTCCTCTTCATCATAATAGGTGAAGAGCTTTTGATCAAGGTTGGAAGAGAAAATGCGTATTTTTTGAGACCAGTAGTCTTGAAAGCTATCAATATCAATATTCCAGTGCTTGGCGCTGCTATTATCGGGAAGACTTGTATTATGTTCGGATGTAAAATTCTTCGTTGATTCGCGTCCGGGATCAGGGGTATTTACAGGATTAGAGACATTAGATTCCATACTAAAAAGGGGAAGTATTGTATAAAAAGAGATGAATAAGAGAATAGAAAGAAAATGTTTATTCAATTAGCACTCCCTACTGTTATATGTTATATAAAGATTATATCAGTGTTTTTATAAAAATCAAAATAAGAATTTGGAGGGAAGGTGATCTTCCCGAAATACAGCATAGAATGTTATCTCATTTGATTAGGGGGTAACAGATACAGAGCTTTTAAAAAAATTTTCAAACTCTACTACCGAGAGGGGTTTACTGTAGTAATACCCTTGTATCTCGTTACACTTATAGTGACGGAGGAAAGCCAATTGCTGTGCGGTTTCTACCCCCTCTGCAATCGTTTGCAACCCTAAACTTTTTGCCATATCAATGATAGCTCTAACGATGGCTTGATCTTCCGGATCATCGGCAATATTGCGAATGAATGATTGATCGATTTTGAGTTTGTACACTTTGAATTGTTTCAGATAGCTAAGAGATGAATACCCGGTACCGAAATCATCGATAGACATTCGAATTCCCTGGGCATGGAGTCTATTCATGACTGCAATAGCAGATTGGGGGTTATTCATGGTAACGGCTTCGGTCAGTTCCAGCTCCAAATATTCGTGTGGTAACTGTGCTTCATCAAGGATATTGGTGATTAACTCGACAATATTTTTTTGTTGAAACTGCACCGCGGAGAGGTTCACAGCGATAACCATGGGGTTGAATCCATTCTCTTTCCACGCTTTCATTTGATGAACTGCCGTACGGAGAACCCATTCCCCGATTTGTATGATTTGGCCACTATCTTCGGCAATCGGGATGAATTCGGCAGGGGAGATCATCCCCAATTTTGGATGAGTCCAGCGGAGAAGCGCTTCTGCACCGATAATACGGCCATCTTGAGTGGAAATCTGAGGTTGGTAGTGCAACTGCAATTCATTACGCTCCAGTGCATGGCGCAAAGCATTTACCAGTTGCAGATTACGGGCAGAATGGAGCTGCATCTCTTGTGTAAAGAAATGGAAAGCATTTCGGCTAAAACGTTTGGCTTGGTACATTGCAGTATCAGCGTTCTTCAATAACGTTTCAAAATCTTCACCGTCATAGGGATAGATGGCAATACCGATAGAAGGGGTAGTGACCAGTTCGTGGTGTTCAATGGTACATGGAATTGAAACCGCTTCGATGAGTTTGGTCGCGATGTGCATTGCCTCGTTTACATCGGTATCGGGGAAAAGTAAAATGAATTCATCTCCCCCTAATCGTGATACGGTATCTTCATCCCGGATGGCTGCTTTTAGCCGTTGAGCGATCTCGATTAACAGCTGGTCACCGATAGTATGTCCCAAGGTATCGTTGATATTTTTAAAATGGTCGAGATCAAGAAACATCACGGCTACTGTTTCTTCATTGCGCTGTGCATGATTGAGTAGGTATTTGATCCGGTCACTGAGCAAGACGCGGTTTGGCAATCCGGTGAGCTGATCGTAATGGGCTAAATTTTCAATATGTTCTTCTATACGTTTTTTATCGGTGATATTTTCTTTGATAGCAACGTAATTTATTATTGTTCCATCCGCTTGTTTGACCGGAGAGATGGTGGCCGATTCAATATACTCACTTTTGTCTTTGCGTAGATTGATAAGTTCACCATGCCATGTGTTGCCTTGAGACAGCTGATTCCACATATCATCATAGGTTGACTGAGGAGTTTTGTTTGATTTTAATATACGTGGATTTTCACCGAGTATTTCATCTTTGGTGTAACCGGTTATCGTGGTAAACATTGTATTAACATATTCGATGTTGCCGATTAGATCGGTGATAACGATTGAGTTTGGACTTTGTTCAACGGCCAATGAGAGTTTGAGTAAAGAATTTTCTGCTTGTTTGTGATCGGTAATATCCTCTGAAATTCCCAATAAGAATTTTGCAACTCCATTCTCATCTCGTATGACCACTTTTTTGGTATGGAGGATGCGGATGCCGTGCGGGGTTTGGATAGACTCTTCGTATATATCCAAAAGCTCGTTGCGTTTTAATGTTTCGCGATCTTTATCGGTGAAGAAGTCTGCTTCCTCTTTCGGAAAAAAGTCATAATCATTATGACCAATAAGATTATCACGATTAAGGCCCAATAGTTTTTCACCGGCTTTATTGAATAATACGAAGCGTAACTCTGATGCGGTTTTTAGAAAAAGCATATTAGGGATATTGTCGATAATACTGTCTAGAAGACGGTTTCGCTCATGAAGCTGATTTTGCGATGCAGATAACTCTTTATAAGGCTTTTTAACCGTGGTGACAAAAATCGCACGGTAGACGAAGAGGTAAGCTATTGCTTTGTAAATATGTCCGAAGATATTATAAACATCGGTCACATCGGCGTAGAGGGTGAAGAAAAATTCGCTCATAGCCATAATGCACAGTGCCCCGAATAATGCCGCCGCATGGTAAGGCTGAGGCTGGCGCATACGGCGAAGTAATACAATCGCCGTAATCAGATTGAGCACGACAATGGCGTATTCGGTGTTGATTTTTAATGGAGTGAGCCCCTGACCTGGTATAAAAAAAACATTTAGGAATAACGCATGGTTAAATAAGACCAGCCAGTGGACGACACCGATTAGGATTAATACCATTGCGAGCAGTGAGTAATTATAGATCTTGGAGCTCAGCTGGTTTATCGGAAAAAAGAGAAACAGCAGGAGTCCAACGGAAGAGAGTATCCTAGCCGCAAGCCAGAAATAAATTGCTTTCTCAATACCGCTCGGGGTCACAAATTCGGGCATACCCGTATAAGAGATGACATGAGAGAAATCAAGTACGGCTACACCAAAA
>JAUXSZ010000072.1 GCA_030679635.1 Sulfuricurvum sp.
ACAAAGAGCGTAAAACGAAAGAAACCGATATTTCTCTCTCCCTCAACATCAAGGGCGAAGGAAAGAGCAGCATCTGTACGAATGTCGGTTTCCTCGATCATATGTTGGAAATTTTCGCCAAGCATGCACTCATGGATCTCAATGTAACGTGTAATGGTGATACGCATATCGATGATCATCACAGTGTAGAAGACATAGGGATTGTTTTAGGACAAGCGTTGCGTGAAGCGATTTACCCGGTTGAGAATGTTGAGCGTTTTGGAAGTGCCGTGATCGTTATGGATGAAGCGGCAGTGAACTGTGATTTGGATTTGAGCAATCGACCCTTTCTTTTGTATGACGTGGCTGTTGAGGGGAAAGTAGGGGACTTTGATGTTGAATTGGTCGAAGAGTTCTTCCGCGCCGTTGTTTTCAATGCCGGTATAACGGCACATATCGTTTTACAGCGGGGAAAAAATAAACACCATATTATCGAAGCGGCATTCAAATCGTTGGCGGTTGCGTTGCGCCGTGCATTGATGACCAATGAGAGAGCTGGTATCCCCAGCACCAAAGGTGTTTTGTGATTCGACTCTTATTGCTGGACGTTGATGGGTGTATGACGGATGGTAAAATTATTTACACCGAAAAGGGCGAAGAGATAAAAAACTTCCATGTCAAAGACGGTTTTATTATTCGTTCATGGCTCAAAATGGGGCATCATGTGGCGATTATCACAGGGCGCGAATCGGTAATCGTAACGCACCGTGCGAAAGAGCTTCGCATCCCTTATGTGTTTCAAGGGGTAGATGATAAGCTTATGGTGGCTCAAAAATTGTGTGAAGATCTTGGGATTGGTTCCGATGAGGTTGCGGCAATCGGTGACGATTTGAACGATTACAGCATGCTTCAATGGGTGGGACAGGGGTATACCCCTAAAAATGGTTCCCACCATTTGCATAATGTTGCAACGGTTCTTGAGAACATCGGAGGGGATGCGGTTGTACGTGAAATGATTGAAAAAGTGATTGATCATAACGATGAGCGAGAGAAGTTTTTGAGTTTGTGGATTTAGATGTCGATTAATCTCTTTTTTCTTCTGATAGGTGGTTTACTAGTCGGTATGTTTGGTTATTTTAAGCCCATATCGCTCAAAGAAGAGAGACAAAAAGAGGTTCCTACCTTTGAACTCGAATTATTTACCATTTACGAAATCAGTTCTTTGGGGGTAGATCGTTTTTTTGAAGGGGACCATGGAAAGCGCTTTGACGAAAGATATGAGGTTTCATCAGCAAAATTTAGCGATAATTCTAAAAAACTTTTTGAATCGATCCGCGCAGATGAAGCTTTTTACGAAGACGATGTCATTACGCTGGAAGGAAATGTTCATTATACGCGCGAAGATGGATTGCAATTTCGTTCAAGTGAAGGAAAATACGATATGCCAAATTCTCTGGTTTCGACACGTGGAACTTTTGTGATTACGCAGAATAACAATATCATCCATGGCGCTCAGCTAGAATTGAATACGCACAACGATACGGTAAGCGCAAATGCTGTCTCTGGCAGTTACCAACTAGATTAATATAAAGACGAACCCAATGAAAACTATTTTTCTTTCTTTACTCTGCGTTTTAAGCCTCCATGCAGAAGAGCTCAAAGTTCTCTCCGATAATTTTCGAGGAGATCAATTAAAAGGGGTTTCCATTTTTACGGGAAACGTTATGGTTACTAAAGGATCCGATGAGCTTAATGCGTCAAAAGTAACCATCTATACGGACAGTAATCGTAAACCGATAAAAATGGTGGCTGAGGGGGATGTCTCTTTTTATATTGTTACTAAACTAAATGAGAGATACAGAGGGAAATCGCAGAGAGCTGTTTACTTGCCTGATGAGAAAGAGTACGAATTTTACACAAAAGTCGATTTACTCCGTTTGGATGATTTTCGCCGGGTAAAAGGGGACAAAGTGATTGTCAATACCCTTCATGGACATGCAAGTGCTGACAGTGCCAATAATGAGCCTGTTATTATGATTTTTACCCTTCAAGATACCAATTCAAGTAAAAAAGGGGGATCGAAATGATCGAAATTATTAACTCGGTTTTTATGACCTCGGCGCCTCATATTAGACTTTCTCCCGAAAATCCATTGCAGAATGAAGTGGCTTTTATGGCCCGCTCCAATACAGGAAAAAGTTCGATTCTCAATACCCTTACCCAGCGAAAATCACTGGCTAAAGTCTCTTCAACCCCTGGTAAAACACGACTGATTAATTATTTTGATGTGGAATTTATGGATCGGGATACGGGTATTAAGTTGGACGCAAAACTGGTCGATCTTCCTGGTTTTGGATATGCTAAAGTAGCAAAATCCCTTAAAACGGATTGGGAGAGCAATTTAACGGACTTTATCACCCAACGCCAGCAGCTTCGTGTTTTTGTCCATCTTATCGACGCACGTCATCCTGACTTAGATCTTGACCATTCTGTATCAGAGTATCTTGAGCAAATATGCCGCAAGGATCAATTTATTCTCAATGTTTTTACTAAAATAGACAAACTTAATCAGAAAGAGTTGAATGAACTCAAAAAGCAGTTTCCGGATGCTTTGATGGTTTCAAATACGAAAAAACGGGGTGTTGATAAGGTTGTTGCAAAAATTTATGAATTATTGACTTATGTGGATACCCATGAAGATTGAGTATAAAAAACCTACCCTGACCGATATTCCCAGTATGCAGCATCTCGTAGCGCCTGAAATTGAAAGCGGCGTTATTTTACCGCGCACTGATGATGAGATTGCGACGAATATACGTTCGTACATGTTGGCGATGGATGGAGAAAAGCTGGTGGGGTTTTGTGCGTTGCACATTCATTCTCCTAATCTTGCAGAAATCCGATCGATGATTATAGACAATGAATACCGAGGACAAAATATTGGTAGTGAATTGGTTAGCAAAGTTTGTGAAGAGGGGAAACGTTTGGGCCTTAAAGAGGTTTTGGCATTAACCTATCAACAACATTTTTTTGAGCGACTGGGATTTGTTGAAATCCCAAAAGAGAGCATTCCTGAACATAAAATTTGGGCTGATTGTATTAAATGTAAACATTTTCCAGTATGCAACGAAGTATCACTTATAAAAATTCTTTAAGCGATCTCTTGTGGATCGTTGTGTTTGGGGTATACATCGCGCTGAGCAGTATTTACCTTTTTTTACCACCAATGCTGGCGGTTCTCGGATTTCTTTTGTATCGGGCATTACAGCGTTATGACCTTTTTTCGCTTATCGTAGCATCGGTTATGCTTTTAATGTTCGAAGCAGAAAAAGGGTACTGGTTTGGGTCAAGCGTTGTATTTTTCATACTGATTTCTCATTATGTGATGCCAAAACTTGAACAGACGATGCAATGTTCTCTCTGTATAAAGGGGATGTTTGTCCTTTTCGCATATATTGGTTTTTGGTTGTTTATGGAAATGGTGAACAGCGTATTAATTCTTCCTCTTCCTTCCCTTGATTGGCACGTTTTATTCTATATGGCGATTGAATTTGCGCTGATTGCGATTGCTGGATGAAAATAAAACTTTTGCTGACCATTTTTTCATTGGTATGGATTTCATTAATCGTACGGGTGTATCATCTCGCTATCCAATCGAATGTGCATTATGAAACGCTTGCTCAAAACAACAGCATCAAAACCGAATATTCAGCACCGGTTCGTGGTGAAATATTGGATCGGAAACTTGAACCGATCGCTATTAATGAACTGGGATTTAAAATAGCACTCGCTCCTCATTTGCTCAAAGGAAAAGACACCCGTCTTCTAGATCAAGAAGTTAGCTATTTGTTGTCAATGATTCCTACGCTTGATGCAAAAAAAATGGTTAAAATCTATAAACAACAAGACTCTTATTACAATCACAGTTTTATAGATGTCGTCGATTTTGTTCCGCATGAGACAATGATCCCGCTTTATTCACTGATGAATTTACGCGAAACAATTAAAATTTCTCCCTCACCAAAACGTCTTTATCCGTATGGAAATTCGGCATCGCATATTATTGGTTATGTAGCCAAAGCCAATCAAAAAGAGGTGGCAAAAGAACCCATTCTAAAGCTTCTAGGACATGTTGGTAAAAGTGGGATTGAAAAATATTATAATCATTATCTTCAAGGTGAAGCAGGTG